>JBAXRL010000083.1:0-9295 GCA_037131205.1 Actinomycetes bacterium
GGGAAGATAAGGATTCGCCGGAATTCCTTATCTTCCCTCACACTACTACCCCGCCACGGCGGCATGTCGCAAATCGGTAAGACAAGGAAAGGGCCATTCCTTATCTTACCGACCCTACACTACCCCGCCCGGCGGATCCGGCGGCCCCGGCGGCTGCGGCGCGCGGCGCGCCATGTCCGCCTTCTCGCGGCCGTCGATTCGGAGGTTGAACGCGCAACCGGACGGAAGGGGATGGTCATGAGGGGTTGATCGCGCACTTGACGCAGGCGCGTCCGCCGCCTCCAACGCCGCCTTCGCCGCCTTCGCCGGCGCGGGCATGGTCGATGAAGATTCTTGACGTCAGGAGTACGTTCAACGGGACCGTTGGGCGTACAGCCAGCGGTACCGTCGCTTGAAAGGGGTCGATCTCACATTTGGCGTCGGCGGGGAGGCGCAAGCGGCCGGCCGAAGGGAGCGGCCGGCCGAAGGGAGCGGCCGGCCGGAGAAAGCGGCCGGCCGGAGAAAGCGGCCGGCCGGCGGTTTCCGGCGCGCGGAACCCGCCGTTGCGCCCGTCCCCGGTTCGCGATCGCCACGAGCTACAGATCGATCGTCTTCCCGCTGCCTTCGACGATGCTGACGCCGATGCCCTGCGGCACCTTGCTTCGTACCGCCTCTCTGAGGCTGTCGACTGGCGGCGGGTCGCCGGGCCCGACGGCCGTGATCACGATGTCCCCGCCCTCCTGCTTTACGCTCTCGACCTGCCAGCCGGTGCCGGTCACCCACTGCTGTGAGGCGCTTTCGGTGGCGCCGATCCACTGTTCGTAGCGAAAGGTACGCAGCGAAGCGATGCTCAGCGGGATGAGCAGCACGATCACGAAGACCGCGATGAGCACCTTGGCGCGGCGCCCGGGGTGCATGCCGCGCTCCGCCGCGACGCGCTGGTAGCCGGCCGCCGTGAAGACGGCTACGCCGGCCACGATGATGGCGGCGGCGTTCGTGAGGAAGAGGATCAAGGCGCCCCACGCCAGGTCCAGGCGCCCGGAACCCAGGGTGATGCCGACCACGGCGAGCACCGGCACCAGTGAGATCGCGATCGCCACGCCGGCGAGGATGTTGGAGACGTCGCGGCGCACAAGCGCGAACGATCCGGCCACGCCGACGGTGATCGCCACCGCCAGGTCGAGGAGCGTCGGCGCCGTGCGGCCGATGATCTGCGGGTTGGCGTCCACGGGCATGCGGCTGACGGTGATCAACCCGACCAGGAACCCGATGAGGACGTTCACGGCGACGCCGGCCACCAGAAGCTGAAGGGAAGCGATGAGGTCGCGTCTCGATCCGATCACGGTGGCCAGCGCCACGCCGTAGATCGGTGTGGCCAGCGGCGCGACGATCATGGCGCCGATTACCGCCGGCGTGGAATCTCCCACCACGCCGCCGGCGGCGATCATGCTGGCGAGCACGAGCAGCACCCAGAACTGCGACGTCTTTGCTCGTCGGGCGCCTGTTGTCAGGAACAGCCCGTCCTCGATGCCATCCAGCGGGTTGCGGTACTCCCCGCCGGCGTCGATCGCTCTGGCCAGCCAACCCATCGCGCCTCCTCTGCACTGTGTCGTCGCGGACGATAGCCGACGAAGTTGTACCGCCGCCGGGACTATCGCCGCGCCCGCTTGCGCGCTCCCTGCCTCCCTGCATATCGTGAGGGTGCAATGCCACGTCGGTCAAGGAGCTCCATGGACACCCACCTGATGCTCGGCAACGAAGCGGTCGCGCGGGGCGCCTGGGAGGCCGGCGTGCAGGTCGCGGCCGCCTACCCGGGCACGCCCAGCACCGAGATCGTCACCAATCTGGCCAGGTACGACGGCGTGTACGCCGAGTGGTCCACCAACGAGAAGGTGGCCTACGAGGTCGCCTTCGGCGCCGCCATGGGCGGCGTGCGCGCCCTCACGGCCATGAAGAGCGCCGGCGCCAGCGTGGCCGCCGACCCACTCATCAGCTCCGTGTACACAGGCATCTGCGGCGGCCTCGTCGTGATCGTCGCCGGCGACCCGGGCATGAGCAGCGGCATGACCGAGCAGGACGACCGCTACTTCGGGCGCATCTCCAGCATGCCGATGCTCGAACCCGCCGACAGCCAGGAGTGCCACGATTTCACGCGGCTCGCCTTCGATCTCAGCGAGACCTACGACGTGCCGGTGATGGTGCGCCTCTCGATCCAGACGGCGCACCAGAAGTCCATCGTGCGCGTCGGCGAGCGGGTCGCCGTCGCGCGCAAGGACCCGGGCAGGCACACCGACAAGTACTGCCTGCTGCCGAGGTTCTCGCGGCCGCTGCACGCGAGCCTGCTCGAGCGCATCGCGCGCCTGCGTGAGTACGCGGAGGCCAGCCCGCTCACGCGCGTGGAGCCGGGCGCGGGCGCGGCCGGCGCGGCAGGGACCGGCGAGCTGGCGCTCGCCGGCGGCGGCCGCGCGCGTATCGGCGTCGTCACCTCCGGCGCGGCGTACATCAGCGCCCGGGAGGCGCTGCCCGGCGCCACCTTCCTCAAGCTCGGCATGGTGCATCCGCTGCCGCTCGAGGCCATCAGGCGCTTCGCCGCCACTGTCGAGCGCCTCTTCGTGGTCGAGGAGCTCGAGCCGTACCTCGAGGAGCAGATCCTCGCGGCCGGCATCGCCGTCGAGGGCAAGCAGTGGTTTTCGCAGCTCGGCGAGCTCACGCCGGTGCGCGTCGGCCGGGGCTTCTACGCCGCCGGCCTCGATCTGCCGCGCTGGGCGGAGCAGAAGGCCGCGGAGGATGACTCCGTCATACCGCGGCCGCCCGTCCTGTGCACCGGCTGCCCGCACCGCGGCATGGCCACGGCCATGAAGAAGCTCGACCTCGACGTGCACGGCGACATCGGCTGCTACGACCTCACCAGCCTGCCGCCCGTGAGCCACATGCACTCGGCCGTCGAGATGGGCGCCAGCATCCCCATGGAGCAGGGGTTCACGCGCGCCGGCGGCAGCAAGAAGGGCTCCCTCGCCGTCATCGGCGATTCGACCTTCTTGCACTCCGGCCTCACCGGGCTGCTCAACGCCGTCCACCAGCGCACCAACGTCACCGTCCTCATCCAGGACAACAGCATCACCGCGATGACCGGCGGCCAGACCAACCCGGGCAACGAGCGTACACTCGCCGGCGCCGAGACCAGGCCGGTCGACCTGGCGGCGATCTGCGGTGCGCTCGGGGTCGAGCACATCGACATCGTCGACCCCTACGACTACGAGGCGTGCGTCGCGGCGCTGAAAGCCGGGCTCGCCTACGATGGCCCGGCGGTGATCATCACCAACCGGCCCTGCGTGCTCTTCCCCCGCAAGCTCGGCGCCGACGGCGTCTACGAAGTGGATGAGGAGCTGTGCAACGCCTGCCAGCTGTGCCTGAAGCTGGGTTGCCCGTCCATGCATCACACCGATGCGGTCTTCAAGAAGCGGCACAAGGTCGCGATCGATGCGGGCGCCTGCACAGGCTGCTCACTCTGCGCCCAGCTTTGCAAACCGGGCGCCATCACGAAGGTGGGTGACGCATGAGCGCCAAGCAGACGAGGCCGGCCGCCGCTGCGAAGGCCGGCGCGTGCGGCGTCAATAAGCCCGGCGCCGACCGCGCCGCCGGAGCGAACGCCGGCGCCGATCCCGCCGCCCGGCACTACGCCGGCGGCGTCGTCGACGACATCATGGTCGTCGGCGTCGGCGGCCAGGGCGTGATCGTGGCCGCCGCCATCATCGCCGACACGGCGCTGCTGCACGGCGGCCTCGAGGTCAAGCTCAGCGAGACCCGCGGCATGTCGCAGCGCGGCGGCAGCGTGAGCTCGCACATCCGCATCGGCGCGACGGTGGTCGCGCCGTCCATCAGCCCCGGTGAGGTCGACTACCTGCTCGCCTTCGAGTCGGCCGAGGGCCTGCGTCTGGCGCCGTCGGTCGTGGCCGACGGCGCGGCCATCGTGAACACCCAGCAGATCGTGCCGCCGCTGGCCGCGTCGGGGGAGCACGCCTACCCCTACGACGCCATCGCTCGCTTGATGGAGTGCAGCCGCAAGAAGCGGGATGGCGGCCGGGGCACTCACGCCGGCGGCGCCTGCCTCACCATCGTCAACGGCAACGCCCTCGCCCTGCAGGTCGGCGACCTCAAGGTCGCCGGCGTCGTGCTCGTGGGCGCGCTCTCCACGCACCTGCCCTTCGCGGTGGAGACCTGGGAGCAGGCAATCGCCCGCAACGTGCCGCCGAGCTGGCTCGAGATGAACCTCGCCGCGTTCGCCGCCGGCCGGCGGACCGGGGGTATCGAGGGAAGCGACGAAACGTGAATGGTATGCCCGACAGCGGCGCCGACGGTACGCCCGACGACGGCGAGCACCGCGTCTACTTTGACCCGCGGAACGAGACGCTCGCGCCCGGCGCCCTGCGGGCGCTCCAGCTCGAGCGTCTCCAGGGTGTCGTCGCGGCCGCCTGCGAGCGCAGCGCCGTCTACCGCGAGATGTGCCGCGCGGCCGGCGTCGCGCCGGCCGACATCCGCACCCTGGACGACGTCCGCCGCCTCCCGTTGCTCGAGAAGACCACGCTGCGCGACACCTACCCGGCCGGCCTGCGCCTCTGCGGCCTCGACGAGATCATCGAGGTGCACAGCACCTCCGGCACCACCGGCAAGCCCACGCCCATCTGGGTCACGCGCCGCGATATGGACGCGTGGAAGCTGCGCAACGCGCGCTCCCTGTGGATGGTCGGCCTGCGCCCCAGCGATCTGCTCCAGAACTGCTTCGGCTACGGGCTGCCGACGAGCATCGGCCTGCAATACGGCGCGCAGCACGCCGGGATCGGAGTAGTGCCCGCCGGCATCGGCCGCCAGGAGCTGCTCATCGATCTCATCGTCGACCTCGGCGTGACCGCCCTTTGCACCACGCCGTCCTACGGCCTCTACCTCGCCGACAAGGCGAAGGAGCGCGGTATCGACCTGGCCACCGATTCGCGGCTGCGCATCGGCCTCTTCGGCGCGGAGCCCTGGCCCGAGTCGGGCCGCGACCGGCTCACGGCCGCCCTTGGCGTCGATGCCTTCAACGAGTACGGCATGGGCGAGCTCCTCGGCCCCGGGATGGCCTGCGAGTGCCCGGTCAAGCAGGGCATGCACGTGTGGTCGGACCACCTGCTCGTGGAGTGCATCGACCCGCAGACCTGCGAGCCGGTCGCCGACGGCGCCCCCGGCGAGCTCGTCTGGACCTCGCTGACCAGCGACTCCATGGCGATGATCCGCTACCGCAGCCACGACATCAGCTCGCTGACGTGGGCGCCCTGCGCCTGCGGCCGCACGCACCCCAGGATCGGCCGCATCACGGGGCGCAGCGACGACGCCCTGTCCATCGGCGGCCTCGTCGTGTTCCCCAGCCAGATCGAGGAAGCGCTGCTGCGCTTCGACGAGGTGGCCAACAACTTCTGCATGGTCGTCGACAACGTGCACAACCTCGACCGGCTCACGTTGCAGGTGGAGGTCCGTGGCTATGCGGAGCTCACGGAAGAGGAGCGTGAGAAGCTCGCGAGGCGCGTAGCCGCCGGCGTCAAGGCGACGATCGGAGTGACGCCCAGGATGCAGCTCTCTGAGCCGTTCTCGCTGCCGCGCATGACCAGCGGGCAGGGCAAGACCGCCTGCCACAGGGTGGACGATCGCAGGGGCTGTCGAGCTTGAGCACCGCGAGCCCGCAGTGAGTGAGATCCGCGGCGAAGCGCTGGCCGCGTTCATGACAGACGCGGGCGTGGATTCGTGGGGCGTGGCCGCGTGCCCGCCCTCGCCGTGGCCGTACGCGCCCGCCCTGCCGTTCGCCATCTCGCTGGGCATCCGTATCGATCCGGCCATCATCGCCGAGGTGGAGCATGGGCCGACGGCGGCCTACCTCGCCGAGTACGAACGCCTCAACGTCAAGCTCAGGGCCACCACTGAGGATCTGGCCGCGCTCCTGCGGGAGCGCGGCGCAGCGGCCGAGCTCGTCCAGCCCACCGACAGCCCCGATCCCAGCGTCGTCGACTGGGTGGACGCTCGCGTCTTCGCCCACAAGACGGCCGCCACCCAGGCCGGCCTGGGGTGGATCGGCAAGACGGCGCTCTTTGTCTCCCCAAGGCTGGGGCCTCGCCTGCGTCTGGCCACCGTCTTCACCGACGCCGAGCTTGCGGCCGGCGAACCCGTGAGCGAAAGCCGCTGCGGCTCGTGCCGGCGGTGCGTTGACGCCTGCCCAGCCGGCGCCGGCCGGGACGTGTTGTGGACTGCCGGTATGCCGCGCGACATGCTGCTGGACTTCTCCGCCTGTGAGCGCCAGAACGCCTCCAACATCGGCGCTGTGGGCGACATCTGCGGCATCTGCATCGCTGTCTGCCCCTACGGTCGCTCGCACGGTGGCGTCTGAGCGCGAAGGGCTGGGGCGGGGCCGGCCGCGAAGACGCCGCCCGTCCGCACGGCCGCTGTCGGACCGGCCGCGCGGGCGGCCGCGGCGGCCGCGACGGCTGAGAAAGCACCCCCATCTTCGGCGGCCGCGGGTCGCGTGGCCGCGAGGGTGACTTACCGATTCGCGGCAGGCCATCCGCCCGGCCACGAAGACGCCGACCGTCCGCCTGGCCGCCGTCAGGCCAGCCGCGTGGGCCGGTCGCGCGCGCTCGCGCGGCCGGCGTCCGCGCGGCCGGCGTTCGCGCGACCGCCCTCACTGGAAGTCGCGCGGTATCGCTTCCTTCCAGGTGCGCGAGCGTACCAGCTTGCCGTTTTCGTAGATGTCGCGGGTGATCGTCGTGTGGAAGTACCTCGCGTCCGAGACGACCTTGACGAGCGCGCGGATGGTGAGTGTGCGACCGGGCAGCAGGATCCTCTCCAGGCCCCGGGCCAGGTACCCGGCGCGCGCCGGGTCGCGGTTGTCCACCCAGCGGCGGATGACGTTGAGGTACACGAACGTCCTCCCCTTGACACGCATCTTGCTGCCCTCGCGCTCTTCGACCTCGGTGATCCCGCGCGGGTCGTCGCAGATCACGCGGAAGGGCGTGAGCGGCTGCGAGGCCAGCCACTCGGACCCGGGCGCGGCGTCGTACGGCTCGACGGGCTCCGGCAGCTCCACTGCCTCCGTGCCTGCGACCGTGGGGAGGTCGAGCCAGGTCGCGGAGTCGCCGACGCGCAGGGAGCTGGTCATGGCCTGGGCGCTGGGCCAGATCATGGGGAACTGGGCGTTGGTCACCACCATGCGGACGCGGTGCCCGGGGGCGAAGGTGTACGTCGTGAAGCGCAGGGGGAAGCGCAGCGTCAGTTCCTGCCCCGGAGTGATGGCCCGCGGGTCGCTGCGAGACTCCATCTGAGTCCCGTTGATCCCGCCGCCGGTGACCAGCGAGACGCGGCCGTCCGGCCAGACGTCCTCGAGGCGGGCGAACCAGTCGGCGGCCGGGGCGTCGACGGACGCTCTGAGCTGTACCTCGGGGCTGCCCAGCACGAGGACCTGCGCGCCCAGCGTGCTCGAGTCGTAGACCAGGGCATGCTTGTCGGCCGGGCGCATGTCGCCGGTGGCCTCGCCCCACCAGTTGCCGACGGCGATGCCGCTGCCGGCGACGTAGGGCAGCGCGTGCGTCGCGGGGGCGGGCGCGCCGGCGGGCTCGGCGGCTGCGCCGCCGAGCGGCCCGGCGAGCGTGTGGTCGGCGGCGGGCGTGAGGCGCAGCACGTCCACGCCCTGGAGCGGCCAGTCGTACACACCGAACGAGCCCGGCGAGCGCTCTCTGTACGCGTCCGGGCGCGTGGGGCCGCGCTGGAACACGGTGAGCGTCTTGCCCTCGAACGGAGTGCTGTCGCCGTCGCCCAGCCAGTGCTGGAACCAGCGCACGGCGCCGCGCCGCCACTCGTAGTCGGGGAGGGGCGCGCCGTCACTGGGCCAGGCGTGGTTCCACGGTCCGATCTCGGCCCACGTCGTGACGTCGGCGTTGTCGAGGATCTGGGGCACGTAATCGCGATAGCCGTCGAGCAGCGCGCCGATGGTGTACACGGGCACGTCGAGGGCGCTCCAGTCGCTGCGCAGGGAGCGCCCCGTCTGCCACCACGCGCCGTCGCGTTGATGGCGCAGGTAGGTGAGCGTCCACGGCGGCCGGTCGAAGCGCTCGCGGAAGTAGGCCGCGTCGAGCGTGTAGCCGGGCGGCTTGGGTACCACGTTCTCGACCTCCATCTCGATGGCGAACACGTCCAGGTGCAGGCAGCCGTCGATGTAGTGCACGTCGTTGCCGTAGAGGTCGTTGGACGCGTGCGCCGTGAGAATCGCCTTGAGCGCCGGCGGCCGCCGCATGGCGGTCATCAGGGAGTTGAAGCCGCTCCACGAGATGCCCATCATGCCGACCTTGCCGTTGGACCAGGGCTTGGCGGCGAGCCGCTCGACGAGTTGCACGAGGTCGTCGAGCTCGGCGTCGGAGTACTCCCTGTCGGGCGTCGGCCCGCCCGAGGCGCCGGTGCCGCGCACATCGACGTGGGCGATGGCGATGCCGCGCTTCGCGAAGTACGGGTAGACCGCATACGAGTAGGGGTAGCCGTCGTCGTCCTTGCGATACGGCGTCATGGAGAGCACGACGGGGAGGCGCTCTCCGGGGGTCCGCGGCGCGGGGAAGAAGTAGGTCACGGCGAGGCGCACGCCGTCGCGCATCGTCAGGAATCCGTTCTGCGTGCGCAGGCTCCTGGGTGGCGTCGTCTCCGCGGCCGTGACGGCCGCCTGCCGCTCCTGGGCGGAGAGAGCGGGCGTGGGGGTGGCCGAAACCGTGGCCGAGCCCGTGGCCGAGGGCTGCGCCTGGTCGGCGGTCGAACCGCAGCCGGCCGCGCCGGTCGCCAGGGCCAGCGCCGCGGCGCACAGTGCGGCGAGGCGGGCGCCGCCGCGGGCGGCGTCCCATGCGCCGCCGCCCCATCGCTGCCAGAGGTGTGTCTTCATGGTCCGCATCCTTCCGAGTCGCAGGCCCGCTGCCGTCTGTTTGCTTCACTATCGGCGCCGGAACGCTCCGTCTGGAGTCCGCCGCCCATCGCCGGCCGTCGCCGGCCGCCCATCGCCTGCCTCGCAGCGCTTGCCGCGCATCGCGCCCCGGCCGCCCCCACTGCTGTAGGGTTGCCGCATGCCCGCTCTCTCCCTGCTGACGATCGCCGGCGCCGTCCTCTGGGTCGCCCTGGTGGTCGCCGCCCAGCTGCTCACGCCCCAGCAGAGCGCGCTCCACATGGGGATGAGCGGGCTGGCCACCGGGCGGTACGGCTGGCTGATGAAGCTGGCCTTCGTGGTGCGCGGCCTGACGGCGCTGGCGCTGGTGGCCGCCGT
>JBAXRL010000084.1:0-9237 GCA_037131205.1 Actinomycetes bacterium
GCGACGACGGTCGAGCGCGACACCAGCGACGACATCGCCGAGCGCACGGCGGAGCTTCTCGGCGTGGTCCTCGACCGCAACGACGTCGACATCGACGACATCGTCAGCGTGATCCTCAGCGCCACCCCCGACCTGCGCGCCGACTTCCCCGCGGTCGCGGCGCGCGGCATCGGCCTTTCGCACACCCCGCTGCTCTGCTGCCAGGAGATCGCCGTGGAAGGCGCCGTGGAACGCTGCGTGCGCGTGCTGCTGCACGTGTATCTGCCGGCGGGCTCCGACGTGCACCACGTGTACCTGCACGGCGCCCGGCAGCTGCGCCTCGACCTGCCGGAGTAGGCGTGGGTACACAGGACCAGATCGAAGGGAGGCTGAGCTGAGCATGATGGTCATCATGTGCGAGGCGGCGACCGAAGAGGAGGTCGCCCACGTCGTCGCGCGCGTCGAGGAGGTCGGCGCGAGCGCCCACATCTCCGCCGGCGAGCGCGTGACGGTGATCGGCGTCATCGGCGACCGCGAGGAGATCACGCAGCTGCCGCTCGAGGCCATGCCGGGCGTCGACCGCGTGGTCGCCATCCTGCGCCCCTACAAGCTCGTGAGCCGCGAGTTCCAGCAGCGCGACACCGTTATCGACGTGCGCGGCGCCGAGATCGGCGGCGGGCACTTCGCGATCATCGCCGGTCCCTGCTCGGTGGAGACCGCCGAACAGGTGCTGGCCGCCGCGCGCGCCGTCAAGGAGGCCGGCGGCAAGATGCTGCGCGGCGGCGCCTTCAAGCCGCGCAGCTCCCCCTACGCCTTCCAGGGCCTCGGCGAGGAAGGCCTCAGGATGCTCGCCGCCGCCCGCGACGACACCGGCCTGCCGATCGTCACCGAGGTGATGGACCCGCGCGACCTGGACGTCGTCTGCGAGTACGCCGACGTCCTCCAGGTGGGGGCGCGCAACACGCAGAACTTCCTCCTGCTGGCGGAGCTCGGCAAGGTCGCCAAGCCCGTGCTCCTCAAGCGCGGCCCCGCGACGACCATCGAGGAGCTGCTCATGGCCGCCGAGTACATCGTCAAGGAGGGCAA
Organism: Actinomycetes bacterium; assembly: GCA_037131205.1. Taxonomy (GTDB): domain Bacteria; phylum Actinomycetota; class Thermoleophilia; order UBA2241; family UBA2241; genus CAIXSE01. The sequence continues at coordinate 1,066 of JBAXRL010000084.1, forward strand.
CCGCGACGTCATTCTCTGCGAGCGCGGCATCCGTACCTTCGAGACGGCCACGCGCAACACGTTCGACGTGAGCGCGGTGCCGGTGATCAAGATCGCCAGCCACCTGCCGGTGGTCGTCGATCCCAGCCACTCCGCCGGCCGCCTGGACCTCGTGCTGCCGCTCTCGCTGGCGGGCGTGGCCGCCGGCGCCGACGGCGTGCTCGTGGAGACGCACCCCAACCCCGAGCACGCCCTCTGCGACGGCCCTCAGTCGCTGCCCACCGCCGTGTTCGGCGAGTACGCCGGCCGCGTGCTCGACCTCGCGCGCTGGGCCGGCAAGACCACCGCCTGAGGCGATGAGCGACGCCGGCGTCAACACCGTCGCTCTCATCGGCGTCGGCCTCATGGGCGGGTCGCTGGGGCTGGCGGCGCGCGAACGCGCCGGGGTCGCCGAGGTCCGCGGCTTCAGCCAGACGCAGGCGACGCTCGATCTGGCGCTCGAATGCGGCGCCGTGACGCGCGCCTGCGACAGCCTCGAAGAGGCTGCCTCAGGCGCGGACCTCGTGTTCGTGTGTACGCCGGTCAGGCTCGTCGCCCAGCACGTCAAGGCGGCGCTCGCGGCCGCGCCTGCGCACGCCGTGATCAGCGACGTGGGCAGCACCAAAGGCCCGCTGATGCGGGCGCTTTCGCCAGACGAACAGCGGCGCTGCGTGGGCGGTCATCCGCTGTGCGGCTCCGAGACGGCCGGCGTGGCCAACGCCCGCGCCTCGCTCTACGAGGGCGCCACCTACTTCGTCACCCCCGGCGCGCACGTGGACACCGCCGCCTACCAGCGCCTGTACGGTTTTCTCGGCGCCATCGGCGCCCGGCCGGTGGCCGTCGACCCCGAGGAGCACGACCGCCTCATGGCCGTGGTGAGCCACCTCCCGCACGTGCTCGCCAACGTGCTGATGACGCAGGCGGGCCTGCACACGGGAGCGCGCGACGCCTTGCTCTCCGCGGGCCCGAGCTTTCGCGACCTCACGCGCGTCGCCGGCAGCAACCGCCGCGTGTGGACCGACATCTTTCTCGCCAATCGCGCCGCCCTGCTGGCCGCCCTCGCCACCTTTCAGGAGGGCCTGCAGGAGGTGCTCGAGGCGCTGGCCGCCAATGACGCCGAACGCCTCGGCGACGCCATCGGGCGCGCCGCCGAGCAGCGCGAGCGTATGCTCGCGGCCGGCAGCCTGCCGGCGCGGGAGCTGCACCGCCTGATCGTGCGCGTCCCCGACAGGCCGGGCGTGTTCAGCGAGATCATGGTCGCCCTCGGCGACGCCGGCATCAATATCGAGGACCTCTCGATGCACCACATGAGCGCCGAGCTGGGCGGCACGCTCACGGTGTACGTCCTCGGCGAGGCGGCCAGCGCGCGTGGCGCGCACCTGCTCGCCGGCCTGGGCTACGACGTCATCACGGGGAGCGCGGTGGAATGACGGTCGTGGCCATCGACGGGCCAGTGGGCTCGGGCAAGAGCACGGTGGCGCGCCGCGTCGCGGCGCGCCTCGGCTACGTGTACCTCGACACGGGCGCGATGTACCGGGCCGTGGGCCTGCTGGCGACCGAGGCGGGCGTCGGGCTCGACGACGAGGACGCCGTGGTGGCGCTCGCCCGCTCCGCCGGGCTGCGCTTCGACGGCGCCGGTCGCCTGTTCGCCGGGGGCCGCGACGTGAGCGACGCGATCCGCACCCTGGAGATGGGCGCGGCGGCCTCCAGGGTCTCCGCGCTGCCCGGCGTGCGCAGCCTGCTCGTCGAGGAGCAGCGGCGCCTCGCCGGCGGCGCCGACATCGTCATGGAGGGCCGCGACATCGGCACCGTCGTGTTTCCGGATGCGGCCGTGAAGGTCTACCTGACGGCGCGCCCGGAGGTGCGGGCGGCGCGCCGCGCCGCGGAGCTGCGCGCCAAAGGCGACGAGGTCGACGAGGCCGAGGTGCTCGCCGCCCTTCTGGAGCGCGACCGCCGCGACTCCACGCGAGCCGTCGCGCCGCTGCGCAGGGCCGCCGACGCTGTCGAGCTGGACACCTCCGGGATGACGCTCGATGAGGTGGTCGCGGCGGTCGCCGGCATCGCTCGCGGGCAGGCCGGGTCGTGAGGCTCTGGGGCCTGCCCCTCAGGGGTCACGGCGACAGCGGCCTGTACACCTTCTGTCGCTGGCTGGCGGTGCCCATCTTCGGGGGCCTGTACCGCTGCCGCGTCGAGGGCGCCGGGAACCTCCCCCGGGAGGGCGCCGCGATCATGATCGTCAACCACAAGGCCAACATCGACCCCGTCGTCGTCGGCATGATCTGCGACCGGCCGCTGCGCTACATGGCGAAGAAGGAGCTCTTCGGCAACGCCGCCCTGCGCAAGCTCATCGTCTCGCTCGGCGCCTTTCCCATCGACCGCGGCGCCGGCGACAGGGCGGCTCTCACGACGTCGCTCGAGATCCTCGCCGAGGGCGGGGTGCTGCTGATGTTCCCCGAGGGCCACCGCAAGCCCGACAACGCCGTGCACGGCTTTCTGCCCGGGGTCGGCATGCTCGCCCTGCGCAGCGGCGCGCCGGTCGTGCCGCTGGCCATGGACGGCACGCAGCGCATGATGGCCGGCGGGCGGCCAGGGCTGCCCGCTCTGCGGGCGCGGATGGGGCCGCCTCTCGACCTCAGCGACCTGACGGCGCGTAACAGCAAGGCGTACCAGGAGGCGGCGCGGCGCATGCACGACGCTGTGGCCGAGCTCTATGCGCGGCTCTGACGGCGTGACGGGCGCACCCGGCGACGAGCTGCGTCCGCCGCGTGACACCGACCTGGAGCCCCGCCGGCTCTACGATGCTGAGCCTGAACGACGCGCCGAGCTGCGCCTCGTGCGCGCCGGCGACGTGGAAATCGTCGTGGCCAGGTACGCAGGCTTTTGCTACGGGGTGGAGCGTGCCCTGCGCATCACCGAGGAGGCTCTGGAGGCCGCCAAGGGGCCCGTGGCGTCACTCGGCCCGATCATCCACAACCCGAGCGTTGTCGGGCGGCTGGAGGAGCGCGGCGTCCTGGTCATCGACGATGCCCGGGAGGCGGCGGGGGGGACCCTGATCGTGCGCACGCACGGCGTGCCGCCCGAGGTCGTCGAGGGCGCCCGCGCCCGGGGCCTCGAGGTGGTCGACGCGACCTGCCCGTTCGTGGCCGTCGCGCAGCGCAAGGCGGCCGGCCTGCGCGAGGCCGGCTACGCGGTGGTCATTCTCGGAGAGCATGACCACCCTGAGGTGGCCGGCCTCGAGGGCTTCGCCGGAGAGGGGGCCGTGGTCGTCGAGGACGCCGCCGGCCTGCCGCTTGCGGAGCTGCGCGGCAAACGCATCGGCGTCGTCGTGCAGACCACCCAGACGCGCGCCCACCTGGCCGGAGTGGCAGATGCCCTGGCGCCGGTGGCCCGCGAGCTGCTGGTGTTCAACACCATCTGCGACGCCACGGAGAGGCGTCAGAGCGCCGCCGGAGAACTGGCCGCCGAAGTCGATGTAGTCGTCGTGGTCGGCGGCCGCAACAGCGCCAACACCGCGCGGCTGGCGCTGCTCTGTTGCGCGATACAGAGCCGCACGCATCACATCGAGTCGGCGGCGGAGCTCGAGCCGGCCTGGTTCGCCGGCGTCCGCCGCATCGGTGTGACCGCCGGGGCCTCGACGCCCGACGAGGACATCGCGGCCACCGTCGCCGCCCTGCAGGCGCTCTGTGGGGGCTGAGGCGGGAGCCCGCGGCGCGGCGGGGGAGGGCGGCGCGGCCGACTCGCGCGCGGCGGCGGACGCGGGCCTCCCGGTGGCCGCCGTCCAGGATGCCGCGGAGCGCGCCGGGCTGCGTCCGGGGGACTGCATCGCGCGTCTCAACGGGGCCGCTCCGCAGGACGTGCTCGACCTCGAGATGGCCGCCGCCGACGGCGCCTTGCGGCTGACCGCGCTGCGCGACGGGCTCCCGCTCGACCTGGTCGTGGAGCCTCGCGCCGGGGAGTGGCACGGCATCTCGCTGGGCTACGACGGCCTGGGCGCGCCGCCGCGCGTGTGCCGCAACCACTGCCGCTTCTGCTTCGTCGACCAGGTGCCGGCCGGCCTGCGGCCCGCCCTCTCGGTGAAGGACGACGACTACCGGCTCTCCTTTCTGCACGGCAACTTCACCACACTGACGAACCTCGACGAGGACGACCTCGCGCGCCTCGAGGAGCTGCGTCTCTCGCCGCTGTACGTGTCGCTGCACGCCTGGGACGACGAGGCCCGCGTCCGCTTGATGGGACGGGCCGCGGCCGGTTCTCGAGCCGCTCTGGAGCGGCTCGCGGCGGCCGGCCTCGAGCTGCACCTGCAGGTCGTCTTCTGCCCGGGCTGGAACGACGGCGCGCTGCTGGCCGAGACCGTGGAGCGCACGGCCGCCTTGCCCGGCGTGGCCGACCTTGGGATCGTGCCGGTGTCGTTGGCCGTCGAGGGCGACCTGCGCCGCGTGACGCCCGGCGACGCGGCGGCCGTCCTCGCCGCGGTCGAGCTGTGGCAGCACCGCTATCGCGAGGAGCGCGGCGTCGCCTTCGTACACGCCGCCGACGAGCTCCACCTCCTGTGCGGGCGCACGCCGCCGCCGAGCGACGCCCCGGAGCAGTACGAGAACGGCATCGGCATGGCGGCGCTCTTCGCGGAGGAGGCCGCCGCGCTCGTCGCCGAGCGGCGCACGGCGGCCGGGGGCCGGAGGGTCGTCGGGCGCCGAAGGGCGGCCGCGCAGCGGCCGCGGGCCGGCGCCGTGCGTATCCTGTGCGGCTCTCTGGCCGCGCCCGTCGTGGCGGGCGCCGCTGAGATGCTCACCGCGGCGCTCGACCTGCCGGTGCGAGCCTTCCCCGTGGAGAACCGCCTCTTCGGGAAGCACGTGACCGTCACGGGCCTGCTCGGCGGGCGCGAGGTGCTGGACGCGCTCCGCGACGACCCGCTCGCCGAGGGCGAGTGGCTCGTCGCTCCGCGCGTGTTTCTGCCGGCCGCGCTGGGACGCACGCTGGACGACGTCGGCGAGGACGCGCTGGCGGCCGCCTGCGGCGGCCGCCTGGCCCTCGCCGACTCTCTGCGTCAGGCATTTGCTACACTGTGCCGATGAAGACGCCTCCCACCGTCGTCGTCGTCGGCTCGCCGAACGCCGGCAAGTCCACCCTCGTGAACCGCCTCAGCGGCACGCGTCAGGCGGTGGTCCACGAGACGCCGGGCGTGACCCGCGACCGCAAGGACGTCGAGGTCGACTGGGAAGGCCGCCTGATGCGCATGGTCGACACCGGCGGCTACGACACCGCCGAGGAGTCGCCCTACGCCGGGCACATCCGCGAGCAGATCGAGCTGGCCATCGCCGCGGCCGACGTGGTGCTCTTTGTGGTCGACGGCCGCGCCGGCCCGCTGGCCGACGATTTCGAGATCGCCGAGGTGCTGCGCCGTCGGCGCGTCCCCGTGGTGCTCGCCGCCAACAAGATCGACGACCCGGGCGCCGTGAGCGCCGCCCAGGAGTTGTACCAGCTGGGCTTCGGCGAGCCGCTGATGGTCAGCTCGACGCACGGCCTCGGCACCGCCGAGCTGCTCGACCGGCTGGTCGAGGAGAGCGGCGCGGAGCGGCCCGGCGAAGCCGGGCTTTCCGCCGCGCCCGCCGAGATCCCCGTGGCCATCGTCGGCCGTCCCAACGCCGGCAAGTCGTCGCTGTTCAACGCCATCGTCGGCGAGCCGCGCACCATCGTCAGCGAGATCGCCGGCACCACGCGCGACGCCATCGACACGGCCGTGACCACGCAGGAAGGCGCCTTCCGCTTCATCGACACGGCCGGCATGCGCAAGGCGGCCAAGGTGAGCGGCGTGGAGTACTACTCGTACCTGCGCAGCGTGCAGAGTCTGGACCGCGCCCATGTCGCGGTGATCGTCGTCGATGCCACCCTGCGCTTCGGCGAGCTCGACCTCTCGATCTGCACCGAGGCGGCGCGCAACCACTGCGCCACGGTGATCGTCGTCAACAAGACCGATATCGCCGAGGCCGACCTCGAGGAGATCGCCGCCATCGCGCGGCGCAAGCTGCGCCAGAGGCCGCTCGTCATCCCCGTCTCCGCCGTGACGCGCCGCGGCGTGCGGCAACTGCTCATCGAGGTCGCTTCGCTGGAGGCACGCTACGCCGCCCATATCTCGACCGGTGAACTGAACCGCGCTCTGGCGACGCTGGCCGCCGACCGGCCGCTGCCCCAGAAGCGCGGCAAGCGCCTGAAGATGTACTACATCGCGCAGTTCGGCACGTCCCCTCCACGGTTCGCGATCGAGGTGAACGACCGGACGCTGGTGACGCGCGACTTCGGGTTCTTCGTCGAGAACCGCCTGCGCGCGCGCTTCGCGCTCGACGGGGTGCCGCTGGTGATCGACTTCAAGGGCAAGAAATGAGCGCCCTGCAGATCGCGGCCTTCGTGGCCGCGCTTCTGCTGGCGTACCTCGTGGGGTCGATCCCGTTCGGCGTGGTGGTCGGCAAGCTCTTCTACCATGTCGATGTGCGCGAGCACGGCTCCGGCAACGTCGGCACCACCAACGTCTTTCGGGTGCTGGGCAAGAAGGCCGGCGCGGCGGTGCTCGTCTGCGACATGCTCAAGGGCTACATCCCGGCGTTCATCGCCGCCTACTTCTTGCGCGAGACCGACCCGTGGCTGGTGATCTTCATCGCCGCCGCCCCCGTGGTGGGCCACATGTACTCGGTGTTCCTCAAGGGCTCCGGCGGCAAGGGCGTCGCCACCGGCGCGGGCGTCGTGATCGCGCTCGTCCCGCTGGCCGGCGGCGTCATCGCCCTGGTGTGGGTGTCGCTCATCCTCATCACGCGCTACGTGAGCCTCGCGTCTCTGGTCGCCACGCTCCTGGTGCCGGTGTTCGTGATCGCGCTCGGCGACCCGCTGCCCTACCTGATCGCCGCGCTGCTGGTCACGGTCGGCATCTTCTGGGCGCACCGCGGCAACATCAAACGGTTGTTCCAGGGGACCGAGAACCGCGTGAAGCTCCCGTGGTCGCGCGACCACTCGGCGCTGGCCGGCGGGAGAGGGTCGTGAATCTCGAAGTCACAGTGGTCGGGTCGGGGAGCTGGGGCAGCGGCTTCGCGCGGCTGCTGGCGAAGCGCGGCCACCGCGTGCAGGTCCTCACGCTCACCGCCGCGGAGGCCGCGCAGCTCACGGCCACGCACGAGAACCCGCACTTTCTGCCGGGCGTCGCGCTGCCGGCGGAGATCCGTTTCGTCGCCATGGGCGACGCCGACATCTCCGCCGCGGAGCTCGTGGTGTACGCCGTGCCGACGCAAGCCGTGCGCGAGGTCGCGCGCTGGGCGGCGCCCGGGCGCGCCGCAGGCGCGCTTCAGCTCTCGCTGGCCAAGGGCTACGAACTGGGGACCCTCAAGCGCCCCACGCAGGTCATCGAGGAGGAGACCGGCTCGCCGGCGGCCGCGCTCTCCGGGCCGAACCACGCCGAGGAAGTGAGCAAAGACATGCCCTCGGCGACGGTGATCGCCGCCGCCGACGAGGCCATGGCGGTCGCCCTGCAGGCGGCGATCACCAGCGACACCTTCCGCGTGTACACCAACGACGACGTCGTCGGCGTCGAGTTCTGCGGCGCCGTCAAGAACCCCATCGCCGTGGCCGTCGGCATGTCCGACGGTCTCGGCTATGGCGACAACTCGCGGGCCAGCCTCATCACGCGCAGCATCGCCGAGATCACGCGGCTCGGGGCCATCCAGGGGGCGCATATCGCCACGGTCACCGGCCTCGCCGGCATCGGCGACCTCATCGCCACCTGCACCTCCCGGCACAGCCGCAACCGCAGGGCCGGCGAGCTGCTGGCCAAAGGCGCCTCGCCGGCGGAGGTCGAGCGGCAGGTGGGGCAGGTCGTCGAAGGCATCCCGACGGCCTACGCCCTGCACGACCTGGCAGGCCGGCTCGGCATCGAGATGCCGGTCACCGAAAACGTGTACCAGGTGCTCGAGGGCCAGCGCACGCCCCAGGAGTGCGTCGCGGCGCTCATGGGGCGCAAGCCCAAGAAGGAGCGGCACGAGGACTGACCGCCGCAGGCGGGTCGACGACGGGTGCGGCGGAGCGGCACCCGGTACTTGTCGGCGAAGCGCTCGCCCGCCGGCTAGGCCGCGAAGAAGTCTCGAAGGACCTCGAGTACCGTGGCGGCTTCCCGAG
>JBAXRL010000085.1:0-9151 GCA_037131205.1 Actinomycetes bacterium
CGCCTGTGGCGCGGCGGCGTGAGGCGGGCGGCTGGAAAGCCGCCCGCTGGGTGCGCCGCGCCGTCCAGATCGCCGTCCTCGTCTTCTTCATCTACCTGCTGTTCGCGGCGCTGCAGCGCCGCGCCGCATTCCCCCACGCCGATTTCTTCTTCCGCCTCGACCCGCTGGCGGCGTTCGGCACGATGCTCGCCGCCCGTCAGTGGCTGCCGCATCTGGCTCTCGCCCTCGTCACGGTGGGCACGGCGCTCGTGCTGGGCCGCGTCTGGTGCGGCTGGATCTGCCCGCTCGGGACGCTGCTCGGCTGGTTCCGCTTCCGCGCCGCGCGGCGCCTGGCGCCGCGCCTGCCGCCGCGCCTGCGCAGCGTCAAGTACGTCCTGCTCGGTGTGATCGTCGTCATGGCGGCGCTCGGCAGCCTGACGTTGCTCGTGCTCGACCCCATCGCGCTGCTCACGCGCACCTTCACCACCTCGCTCATCCCGGGCTTCGACTACGTCGTCGGCGCCGTGGAATCGGCGGTCCTGAGCTGGGGGCTGGGGAGCGGCGCCGTCATCTGGATCGAGGATCACTTCCGCGGCACGGTGCTGCCGGTGTACCAGCCACGCTACGCCCAGGGCGTCGCCATCTTCCTCGTCTTCCTCGCCGTCGTGCTGCTGAACGTGTTCGCGGAACGCTTCTGGTGCCGGTACCTGTGCCCGCTGGGGGCGCTGCTCGGGCTGGTCGCCAAAGTACAGGTGCTGCGCCCGCTCGTGGGCGCCGGCTGCAACGGCTGCAACGCCTGCGTACGCGCCTGCCGCGTGGATGCAATCGAGGCCGCCGGATCCAGCGCGGGGGCGGGCGCGAGCGGGCGCAGCGAAGCCGCCGACGCCCGCGCCCGCGTCATCTGTTCGGAGTGCACGATGTGCCTGGACTGCCTGGTCGCCTGCCCGGAGCGGGAGGCGATGAGCTTTGGCCCCACGCTGAAGCCGGGGCCTTGGGCCGTCTACGACCCCGGCCGCCGGCAGTTCCTGGCGGCGGCGGCCATCGGCGTAGGGACGGTCGCCCTGCTGGGCACGAGCGTCGCCCGCGCCATCAAGGCTCCCGGCCTCATCCGCCCGCCGGGCGCCCAGGACGAGGGCGCCTTCCTCTCGCGCTGCCTGCGCTGCAGCGAGTGCATGAAGGTCTGCCCGACCTCCGGCCTGCAGGCGTCGCTCGGGCAGGGCGGCCTCGAAGCGATCTGGACGCCCGTGCTCGCCTCGCGCCTCGGCTACTGCGACTACTCGTGCACGGCGTGCGGTCACGTGTGCCCGTCGGGCGCCATCCCCAAGCTCGACCTTGAGACAAAGCGAAAGCGGGTGATCGGCGTCGCCGTGATCGACAGGAACCGTTGCCTGCCCTGGGCCTCGAACACGCCCTGCATCGTCTGTCAGGAGATGTGCCCCATCTCGAACAAGGCGATCGTGCTCAGCGACCGGCGCCTCATCACGCGCCCCGACGGCACGCAGGACTACCTGGCGCGACCGAAGGTCGTGGCCAAACGCTGCATCGGCTGCGGGATCTGCGAGTACAAGTGCCCGCTCGAGGGCACCTCCGCTATCGTGGTGCTGCCGTCCAACCCCTCGCTGGCGGTGGGTGGCGTGCCCAGCGGGTCGGCCTATCCGGAGGGCTGACACCCGGCGATATACTTCGGGCCATGACCGCGCCCGGCACCCAGACCCTGCTCGACCTGCGCGCCGCGCAGCTGTTCGCCCAGCTCGACGACGAGCAGCTGGCCAAGGTCGCGGCCATCGCGCGACCCGTGCTGCTGCCGGCCGAGCGCACCCTGTTCCTGCAGGGTGACGCGGCCTCTGCCTTCTACCTGCTCTCCGAGGGCCGCCTCAAGGTCTTCAAGCTCCTCCGCGACGGACGCACTGCCACGATCCGCCACGTCGAGGCAGGGCAGACGTTCGCCGAGGCCGCGCTCTTCCACGAAGAGTACCCCTCGAGCACCGAGACGATGACCTCCTGCCGCCTCTACCGCTTCGACACGAACGAGACGCTCCGTCTCCTGCTCGCCGAGCCTCAGGTCGCGGTGAACCTGCTCGCCGCGATGGCTCACCTGCTGGGGCTTCTCAACCGCCGCGTCGAGGAGCTGCTGCTGCCGGTGCCGGCGCGGCTGGCGCGCTACCTGCTGGGGTTGGCCGACGCGCAGCTTGAGCCGCCGGCGGAGCGGCCGGCGGCCGCAGGCAAACCGGCCTCACCGCGCGTCGTCAAGCTGCCCACGAGCAAGCGCGAGCTTGCCGCGCGCCTCGGCACCGTGCCCGAGACGCTGAGTCGCACGTTCGACCGCCTCAAGCGCGGTGAAGTGATCCGTATGAGCGGTGACCACGAGCTCATCGAGATCCTGAGCTTCGAGAAGCTGCGCCGCCTGGCTCAGGACTGAGCTGCGAGGGGGCGGCTCTTCCGGCCTCCCCACGAAGCGCAACGAGAGTCAGTCTCCTCCCGCGCCCGCCACTCCCAGCCGCTCCGGGAACACCAGACGTAGCACGAGGTACACCGTCACCGAGATCAGTGCCGCGCCGTTCGCCGTGGATGAAGACCTGCAGGGTGTCGAGGTCGTACTGTCCGCGGCACATGGAGTCGCCCAGCCCCGTGATCACCGCCCACGGGGTGCTGAGGGCGAACTGGATGATCGAGACGGAGAGCACGGAATCGGCCAGGTTGAAGACGAGAGCGCCGAGATAGATGAGGGCGGCCGCGACTTTGCTCGTGGCGACCCTTGCCTGCACACGCGACAGGCGAGGCATGATGGCGTCCAATTGGACGTGGCTGGCGGTCGGGCTCGGCCGGCCGCTCGTCCTGCTCGCGATCATGTTCGTCCTGGCGCGGGTCTTCGGGCGCGGGCGGCGGGAAGAGGAGTGACGGCGGCGTGCGGAAACGCGCGACGCACCTACGCCTGGACGGCTGCGGGGCTCGTTGGGAGCTCCCGCGGCCGCTGTCGCGTAGGTGCGCGGCTCTGCCTGAGTCACCGTCGGCGCGGAGGCCATGATGGAGCCCGCGTCGACCTCGATCTCCCTGGGTTCAGTCTGACAGGGCGATGCGGCTGGCGAGGGCCCGGCCTGACGGCGACCCGTCGACGAAGGCGCGGAGGAAGTCCAGCGTGACGCCGATATCGGGGCCGGCCAGCGCGTCGATGGTCGCGTACATGGCCTCTTCGAGCGCCGCCACTTCCAGTGATAGCCGCTCGCCTTCAGGCGTGAGCGTGAGCTCTACCGCGCGCCCATCCGTGGCGCCCGGACGACGATCGACCAGGCCCCGCGCCACGATCCGGTCTACCAGGCGGCTGGGGCTGGATCCGCTCTCGCAGACGAGCAATGATCCGAGTCCGTTCAATGAGAGTGGGCCGTGATCGGCCAGCACGCGCAGCACCTCGGCCTGGGAGGGCGTGAGCCCAAAGGGGCGTAGCTGGTGGGCCAACTGCCGCTTGCCCTCAAGCTCCGCAGCGAGTACGAGATAGCGAAGTTCCTCCGCGGTGCGCATAGCGGATCTCCTGGCCTGCGGCAGCCGGTGTATGACCCCCCTTCACCGTACGAAGGCCTTGCTGAGCTCGCCTTCCGCACCAGGGTCATGCGTGGCCAGAACCACCAGGCCGCCAAGGTTACGATGCAACTCGTTCATCATAGCGGTGGTCCGCTGCAACTGCTTGCGATCACCCGCTCCGGGGACGTGACCGCTTTCCAGCAAGTGCGGTGCGAAGGTGAGGTCTCCCACCAAAGCCAGAGCCGGCTGTCCGGGCCGGCGCACGACCAGCGACAGGGAACCGGGGGTGTGCCCCGGCGTCGGGATAAAGACAAGGCTCCCGTCATCGAAGAGATCGTGCGCGGTGGTGAACGGCCTGAGAGCCCGATCGGTGGTCGGTGCGGGCGTGACCTTGGTCCACGCAAGACCCGGAAGATCGATGTGGCGCCGCATGAGCCCGCCGAGCTCCGCGCGCGGCTGGGCCAGAGTGTCCCACTCGGCCTGGGACACGTAGATGCGTGCATGGGAGAGCTCGGCGAGGCCACCGACGTGATCCTGGTGCAGGTGGGACAAGATCACCACGCTCACGTCCGACGGCTTGTAGCCGAGTCTCTCAAGCCCCGCCGTCATGGTCTGGTCCGCGGGAACGACCGCCTTGGCCGACCGACGGTACATCGCTCCGGTGATCCCGGCCGGGAAGTAGCTGCCGGGATCTGTGACCGACGCCCGGTCCTGCCCGGTGTCGAAGAGCACCAGCCCTTCACGGTGCTCGATGACGAAGAAGTTGATCGGGAGAGGAGGAGTCCATTTGGTCGATGTGAGCAGCCACAGCATCATCGGCTTCCACGTGGCCGCAGCATGGTCGGGACGGACTTGCACCGAGCCGGTGCTGAACATACCGACTCTGCTGATCGGGGTGGAGGTGGTCACGGGCGTCCTCCTTCAGGATTTAGATGACTCGTAGTATATGTCGTGTCATCTATGAAGTCAAGGGGAGTTCCGTGAGCCGCTATCCGGGATTTCCTGCGACGTGCGGGGCGAAGACGCACAGGGTGTTGCGTGGCGCACCACCTACGACGAAGGCGCCGGCGTCCATCTGCTTACCAGGCCGGGCGGGATCGATTGGCATGTCCTGCGACGCGTCTCACGCTGAGGCCGGCCGCGCGACCGACGACGAGCGACGCGCACCCCGCCGCGGTCACGCCCTGTCGTCGAGAGTCAGGAGCGGCCCGTAGAGCTCCGGCCGTCGGTCGCGGGAGTAGGTCCAGTACTCGTGGTGGCCGCGACGGCTTCCTCCCTGCCGCGGCAGGCCTCGGCGCCCTGCGGAGTCATCGCGCGGGCGCTCTCGGGGAACCACTGGTCCCAGCAGATGCCGGCGCCGAGGCGCGCGTACGCGGTGTCCCACACCCGGAAGAGGGTGTCGCCGAGGGAGAAGTGGAACTGCCACGCGTCGGGGATGTGGCTCTTGCGGTAGACGCCGAGCTCATCGAGATCCTGAGCTTCGAGAAGCTGCGCCGCCTGGCTCAGGACTGAGCCAGGCGGTGCAGCCGCGGAGGCGCGAGCGGGGCCGCGTGACGCCTCGGCGCTCGCGCCCAGACGGTGGGCCCGCAGGGCATCAGCCGGCGGGAATGACTCCCAGCTGCTGCATGAGGCCCAAGGCGTTCGTGGTCTGCCATTCGGCGGTGACCTTGCCGTCCTTCACTTCACGCATGAACTGGCCCGTGGCGAACACGCGCTTGCTCGTAGCAGGCACGCCGTAGAACGCGCCCGTATGGGTCATCGCGTTGGTGTAGTCGACGGCGACCAGGTCGCCTTCGGCGATGACCGTGAGGAAGGTCATGTCCATGTCGGTCATGCCCGCGCATAGCACGCCGCGCATGAAGCCGATGTACTGCTGTTTGTCGATCGGCGGGTTGCCGTCGCCGGTGTACTGAAAGTCATCGGCGAGCAGATCGGCGACCTTGTCCCATTCGCCGTTCATGATGGCGCGCGAGAGGTTCAGAGCAATCTCTTTGTTGTCTGGCATTGCTGTTCTCCTTGTATCGGTATGTCGCTGGACTTGAAACAGGATCGCGGGGGCGGCGCTTCCGGCCGCCCCCCCGAACCGCAACGAGGGTCAGCCCCCTTCCGCGCCCACCGCTCCCAGCCGTTCCGGGAACACCAGGCGCAACACGAGGTACACCGTCGCCGAGATGAGCGCCGCGCCGGCGAAGCTCACGTCCACGCCTCCGGCGATGTTCGCCAGCGGACCCACGTAGAGCGTGGTGTTCACCGCCAGGATACCGAACACTGAGCCCGCCAGAAATGCGACGACGGCCCGGTAGTTGAAGCCGGCGGCAAACCAGTATCTGCCGCCACGCTCGCCGCGGTTGAAGACCTGCAGGGCCTCCAGGTCATAGCGGCCCCGGCACAAAAGGTAGCCCAGCCCGGTGATCACCGCCCACGGGGTGCTGAGAGCGAGCAGGATGATCGAGATGGAGAGCACGGAATCGGCCAGATTGAAGACGAGGGCGCCCACGTAGATGAGGACGGCCGCGATCAGGCTCGTGGCGATCGTCGCCTGCACGCGAGACAGGCGAGGCATGATGGCGTCCAAGTCCAGCCCGCAGCTGTACGCGGTGCCGACGGCCAGCCCTCCCGAGCCGAGGATGCCGAGCAGCAGGATGCAGGGCACGTACCAGAGCGGCGCTGCCAGGATGAGGCCGTCGACGAACGGCGCGTAGGGATCGGCGAACGTCACCGCCACGAAGGCGCCGATCAGCTGAGGGAGCGTGATGCCGAGGTAGACGCCGAGCATGCCCAGAGGCACCAGCCGCTTGGCCGAGTACCGCGCCGGCGACACGTAGCGCGCCCAGTCGCCGGTGAGCCCCGCGAGCGCCAGCGGACCGGCCACGCCGACCGCCAGGGCCGAGAGCAACCACGTCTGCCAGCGCCCGTCAAGGAGGTAGTCGCCGCCGGTGTAGGCGGTGGTGAACTTGCCCGAGAACGCGGGCAGCGCCAGCAGGATCAGAGCGCCGCCCACGACGAGGAGAAAGGTCTCGAAGCGCAGCAGCAACTTGAACCCGTAGATGGCGATCAGCGTGATGAGCACGGTGAGGACGGCGTAGGCGATCGCCCGGAGGATCGTGGAGTCGGGCGTCCCGAACATCCGGTTCATCGAGCCGAGGATCGCGTCGGCGCCCGTCCAGACCGCGATCGCCGTGTAGACGATGGCGATCGAAAGACCGACGAACGATCCCACCAGCCGCCCGCGCACGCCGAAGTGGGCGCCGCTGCTGGTGGAGTTGTTGGTCGCCGTGCGCGAGCCGATGGCGATCAGCGGCGCCAGGATGAAGACGCCGACGGCGGTGCCGACCAGGATCGAGGTCACGGCGTCCCACAGGCCGAGACCCAGCGTGATGGGTATCCAGCCGAAGAGCATCACGCCCAGCGACATGTTGTTGCCCATGGCGATGAAGACGAACGACCAGGGCGTCGCCGTGCGCTCGCTCTCGTCGATGCGGTCGACGCCGTAGGCCTCGACCTCGGGGGGCTTGAACCAGCCGCGTGGGCTACCGCCCGTATTGGCGCCGCTCATGACAGCAGCGCCCGGCCGATGCCCTGAAGAGCGGGGTCGGCGGGCAGCTCGTCGATGCCGATCAGCGCCAACAGCAGCGCCTTCTGGAAGTGCTTGCGGTTCTCCGCCTCGTCGAGGACGATCGAGAAGGGGCCGTCGAGGATCGCGTCGGTCATCTCCTCGCCACGGATCGCCGGCAGGCAGTGCATGAACTTCGCCCCCGGCTTGGTGTGCGCCCATAGCGCCTCGTTCACCTGGTACGGCCCGAGGATGCGGCGCAGCTCGTTCTTCTCGTCCTCGGGCTGCATCCACCACCAGCCCACGGTGAAGACGACGTCGGCGTCCTTGACCGCCGCCACGGCATCGTCGGTGAGCGTGAGGGAGGCGCCGGACAGCGCGCAATTGGCGCGCGCGAGCGCCTCCACCTGGGGCGTCATCTGCTCCTCCGGCGGCGCCGCCATGACCATGCTGCCGCCGAGACGGGTCATGGTGAGAGCCGCCGACGTGCCCATGGCGTCGGCGCACTTACCGACGAAAGCACAGGTCAGGCCCTCGACGGTGCCGAGGTGCTCGAGGATGGTGAACGCGTCGGTCATCGTCTGCACGGGGTGGTCGTAGTCGTCGGTGAGGCCGTTGATGACCGGCACCGTGGCCTCGGCGGCGAGCTCCGCGAGCGTGGTGTGGAAGGCGGTGCGCGCCATGATCGCGTCGACCAGGCGGCTGATGACGCGCGCCGTGTCGGCCACCGTCTCGTGGCCGCCGAGGTGGATCTCGCCGGGGCGCAGGTTCTGGGCATGGCCGCCGAGCTCGGTCATCCCCGCTTCGAAGCTGATGCGCGTGCGCGTCGACGGATGCTCGAAGATCATCGCCAGCGTGCGGCCCTCGAGGAAGGGCGTGAGAGGCCGCCGCCGGTACAGCGCCTTCAGCGCGGCGGCCAGATCGAGCAGGCCGAGCAGTTCCTCGCGGGTATAGTCCTGATCGGTGACGAAGTGCCGGCCGCGCAGGGCGGCCAGGCTGCCGGCGACGAGAGCCGGTCCATCCTCTGTGCTCATAGCTGGGCCTCCTGGTGACGAGAGGGCCGCGGCGCTCGCCGCGGACGCAGATTGAACGTGCCCGTAACTAAATGAGCGTTTAAGACGGCTTTGTCAAGCGCCCCGGCGAAACCCGCTCAGTTCCCCTCGCGGGCACGCGGCCCGCAGCCGGTGAAAACGGGCTGTCTGCCATCAGATGAGACGAGACGGTGGCGTCGGCATCGACGTTCGCGCTCAGCGCACGCAGCCTGCCGGCGGGCGCATGGTCGCAAGCGGCCCACATGACCATCCCTCCCGTGCGGTTGCGCGTTCAGCCTCCTGATCGACGGCCGCGAGAAGGCGGACATGGCGCGCCACACGCCGCGCGGGAGCCGCGGCCGCGGGAGCCGCGGGAGCCGCCGCGGCCGCGGGAGCCGCCGCAGCGAGGTAGTAGTGTGAGGGAAGATAAGGAATCCCGGCGAATCCTTATCTTCCCTCCGTCAGCCGAGCCTGCGGACGGGCGTGCGCGCCCCAACAGTTAAGGAATCCTTATCTTCCCTCTTCATACTACCCCGCGCCCGAGCCGCCGGGGTCGCCGCGGCCGCCCGCGCGCGTCCGCCGGGCGCCCCGCCGGCTGTGCATCCGCCGGGCGCGCTGCCGGCTATGCACCCGCCGGGAGCCCCATTCGTGGCTCACCGGCGCCTGAGCGACGGGGATGGTCGTGGCGGCCGAATCCGCGCCGCGCCCGCCGGGTCGTGGCGGCCGAATCCGCGCCGCGCCCGTGGACTTCGCGCGCCGCGGCCGCCGGCGCGCCCGCCGCCTCCTTCGCGGGCACGCGACCCGCGGCCGGTAGAGATGAGAGCGGCGGAGCTGTCTTTCCCTCGGGCGCGACGAGGCGGCGGCCTCAGCGTCGAGGTTCGCGCTCCGCGCGCGTGGCCCGCCGGCGGGGGCATCGTCGAAGATGGCCGAATCCGTTGGCGGTACTTCCAACGATACCGTTGGAAGTACCGCCAACGGAAAACGCTCGCACAGGGACTATGCCGGGGGCGGCGACCACGGCCTTCCGCGGCTGCGCCTCAGGGAAGACCAGGCCGCGGCCGCCGGAGCCGCG
>JBAXRL010000086.1:0-9063 GCA_037131205.1 Actinomycetes bacterium
TGGATGGTCACCCACGACAGGATCCGGCTTACGGCTTGCTAACGGGAAGCCCCTCGTTCCAGCTGGACGAGGGGCTTCTCCATTGCACTTCCGGTATGCTCCCGGCTTGTGCCCTGTCGCCGTCCGCTGGGGTCGCCTCGCTCGGGCTCTCGCCTCAGGGGTCACGTCTCACGAAGTGGTCGCTGCAGACGTTCAGGCTTCCACCATATCGAGCCGATGTGGGGCCCGAAGCGTTTCACCCGCGCGATGGGTCGGCGAGGCTGAAGCGGAGGTGTGGTGGTCTTTCAGCAACCGACCGTCTACACGGCGGTCTATGCCAGCGGCGCGGCTGTCGCTCTCGTGGCGGCGGCGCTCGCGTGGCCGAGGCGCTCGTCCCGCGGCGGGATCTGGCTGTTTCTCATGCTGGTCGCCGCGGCTTGGTGGTGCTTGTTCGACGCACTGGAGTCCGCTGCGGTCGGGACACCGATGCATGTCGCGTTCGCTCAGACCAGCTACATCGGGAGCATGACGGTCGCGGTCTTCCTGTTCCTGTTCGCGCTCGAGTACACGGGGTACAAGCGGCCCCCCTTCTGGGTGGTCGCCGGCCTCTTCGGTCTGGCCGTCCTCGGCATCGCCGGAGCCTTCACCAACGGGTGGCACCATCAGCTCTGGACCGCGATCACGGTCATCCCAGGCGGCTTGAACCAGCTCAAGTACTACCACGGATGGGTGTACTGGCTCGACAACATCTACGCCTGTGCGGTCGCGCTGATCGCGACGATGTTACTCCTGAGTTTCGCGATGCGGTCGAAGCGGATCTTCAAGTGGCAGAGCGCCTCGATCGTCGTGGCGGTGATGATCCCGTGGTTGTTTGAGATCGGCTACAACGCCGGGTTCGCGGGGCTTTCCGGATTCGACCCGTCGATCACCATGGCGGCGAGCGGGGCGCTGCTGCTCGTGAGCATCCGCTACTTCGGGTTGCTAGATCTGGCTCCCGTCGCTCGCGAAACGCTTATCGAGCGGATGCGGGATGGGCTGCTCGTGCTGGGCAGCCGAGGCAGGATCATCGACTCGAACCCCGAGGCCGGGCGCATCTTGGGCAGCGACCGCGCGGGCTGGGTCGGCGCCGACGTCTCGGTCGCCTTGTCCGCGTGGCCCGCTCTCTCGGAGTTCCTCGCCACAGTGCCTGAGGGCGAGGAGTCGCTCACCATCGAGTCGCCCGACGGCCGCAGCATCAGCGTCACTGCGGTCGCCCTCACCGATGTCTACGGTGTGTCCAACGGAGTGCTGGCGACGCTTCGCGACATCACGCAGCGCCGCGCCGCGGAAGAAGCGTTGCGCAAGCGCACCGCGGAGCTCGACGCTCTCCTCAAGGCCAGCCGCGCGATGGCTTCCAGCCTCGACTACGACCGCGTGCTCCATGAGGTGGCGCGCACTGCCGGCGAGGCGCTCGGCAGTCCCGAATGTATCATCTGGGAGTATGCCCCACCGGGCGACCTGGCGCTGTTCCGCTGCCTCTGGGAGCGCGTGCCGGTACCCGGGCTGGCGGAGAGCCTCGCGGGGACCTCCTACGACATCAGCCGGCACGTCGGCGGGCTGGAGGCTCTGCGCGCCGGAGAGGTCGTGCAACTGTCCCGCTTCGACCCCAGACTCAGAGATGTGGACCGTGAGGAGATGGACGGTTGGGGCGAGAAGACCTGGCTCACCGTGCCGCTGGTCTCCGCGCGCGGTCTGCTCGGCGTCATGATCTTCATCGAGAGCGCGAGCGAGCGCACTTTCACCCCCGACGAGGTGCGCCTCGTGAGCGCGTTCGGCGAACAGGGGGCGGTAGCCATCGACAACGCCCGCAGCCACCGCGAGCAGGAGGAGCGCAACCGCTGGCTCAACGCGCTCGTGGAGGCCAGCCGCCAGGTGACCTCGACGCTCGCCATGGACGAGCTGCTCAAGAACATCGCCCGCCTCGCCGCCGAATCGGTGCAGGCGCCTCTGGCCTGCATCTACGAGTACGACGCGCAGCGCGCCGTGCTCGTGATGCGTTCGAGGCTCGGTGCGGACGGGGTGGGCCGCAACGAGGCCGTCGGCAGCGAGCACAAGCTCGCGAACTTCCCCGGCGACCGGCGGGCGCTCGTCCAGGGTGAGGTCTTCGTGAAGACGCGTTCCGACCCCGGCTTGGCCGACAACGTGCGCCGACGCATGGAGGCCGATGGCGAGGAGACGCAGGTCATTGTCCCCTTCCGCTTCGCCGGCGAGCCGCTGGGCATGCTGGTGCTCATCGAGACCGAGGCCAAACGGATCTACACGATCGAGGAGCTCGACTACCTCGCAGCGTTTGGCAAGCAGGCCGCCATCGCCGTGAACAACGCCCGTCTGTACGCGACCGTCGAGGTGCAGGCGGCAACCGATGGCCTCACGGGTCTCGCCAACCGCCGCACGTTCCACGAGCGCCTCGATCGGGAGCTCGCGCGCGCACGACGCTACGAGACGCCTCTCTCGCTGCTGGTCCTGGACATCGACGATTTCAAGAGTATCAACGACACTCACGGGCATCAGGTCGGCGACGAAGTGCTGCGCCGCCTCGCGCGCATGATCACCCGCGAGGTGCGCCGCGACATCGACCTGCCGGCGCGCTATGGCGGCGAGGAGTTCGTCGTCATCCTTCCGGGCACCGACGTCGAGGGGAGCAGGTCGCCGGAGCCATCAGGCGACGGCGGTGCGCAGCCGGCGAACGAGGACGGGAGGCCCACGGGCGAGGGAGACGCGGAGACCGTCGCCGAGCGGATCCGCGCCTGCATCGCGGCTACTTCCTTCCCTTCGGGGGCCGAGGGGGAGGCGCTACGAGTCACGGCGAGCATCGGCGTCGCCGCCTACCCGCGCATGGCCGACGATGCGCGCGGCCTCATCGGCCGCGCCGACGAAGCTCTCTACGCAGCCAAGGGCGACGGTAAGAACGCCGTCCGCGTGTACCGGGACTGAGGCCCGCGCCACGTCGTCCGCGAGGCCGCTGCGGCCGGGAGAGCGCGGTCGCGGCTCACGCGCGGGGCACGCCCTCTGCGGAGACCGGTCACGACCTCTCGCTTCGAGCGGCCGAGGTCGAGGCGTTTCTCCTCGCTTTGGGTGCGAAGGCTCGGCAGGTATGCTCAGCGCATGAGACCGACTGCCGCAGAGCTGGCTGCCACGCTGGGGCTTGAGCCCCACCCCGAGGGCGGGTTCTTCCGCGAGACGTACCGGGCGGCCGCGACCGTGCAGACCCCGCGTGGGGAGCGCGCGGCGTCCACGGCCATCCTGTTCCTGGTGACCGCCGCGGGGCTCAGCCATCTGCATCGCATCAGGAGCGACGAGCTCTGGGTGTTCCAGGGTGGGCTGCCGCTGGAGCTGGTCACGCTGGCGCCGGGCGGCGAGCTGGAGACGCGCGTGCTCGGCGACCCGGCGGAGACGGGGCGGACCCCGGTCGTGGGGCCACACGAGTCGGATCCGGCGAGTGCCGGCGAGGTGGCTCCGGCGTGGACGCCGCAGGCCTTGGTGTCGGCCGGCAGCTGGCAGGGCGCCCGCCTTGCGGGCGGCCCGCACCTGCCGGCCTCCCGCGCCTGGGCGCTCGTGAGCTGCATCGTCTCGCCGGGCTTCGAGTACGAGGATTTCGAGCTCGGCGAGCGGGACGCCCTGCTGGCCGCGTACCCGGGGCACGCGGCGGTCGTCACCGCGTTCACCTGAGGACGCGAGGCGGGCGGCGGGCACCGTCCGCCGCCCGCGCCGCACCTCCCGCCGCCCGCGCCGCACCGTCCGGCGGTTCCGTCCCAGCCGCGTGATACGCTCGGCGACACGATGAGGACGGGGCACGATCAAGCGCAAGGGCTGCTGGTGAGCGGCCGCTTTCCGGAGCTCGAAGACGCGCTCTGCGAGCGCGTGCAGGAGCTGCGGCACGGCCGCCCGCTGACGCCGCTCACGGTCGTGGTCGGCTCGGCGCACGTGCGCACGCGCGTCGGCGATCTGCTCGTGCGGCGACTCGGCGCACTCGCCAACGTCTCTGTGGTCACGCTCGGCCGCCTGGCCGCCGACCTTGTCGCCACGCGCCGCGAGGCGCCGCAGACGGCGCTCGCGGGCCTCGCCCGCGAGCGTCTGCTTCGGCGCCTGATCGCCGCCCGTGAGCTGGCCTACTTCGCCCCGGTCCAGGACAGGCCGCACTTCCCTCAGGCGGTAGCGGCCACCTTTGCCGACCTGCGCGAGGCCTGCGTCGCCGGGCACTCCGACTGGGCGCGGGCTGCCCTGGGTCAAGGCGCGACGGCCGTCACGCCGGCGGGCACGGCGAAGGCGGCCGATCTTCAGGAGCTGTACGACGCCTACTGCGACGAGCTCGCGCGGCTCGGGCTCGCAGACGGCGCGCAGGTGCTGCTCGAGGCGGCGTCGGCCGTGCGGGAGGCGCGTGAGGGTGCGCGCGCCGCGCCGCCGGCGGGCGCGACGGCGGACGATGCGTCGGGCCGCTCGCGTGTCGTCCTCTACGGCATCTACGACCTCAATCAGGCGCAGGAGGCGCTCGTCGCCGAGCTGCTGCACGCCGGCGCCGACCTGTTCGTGCCCATCCCGCGCGGTGGTTCTGGCGCAGGCGCTTCGGCTCTGGAGGTAGCGTGCACCGCCGGGCTTGCCGAACAGCGCCGCGAGGCCCCGGCCGTCGCCGCCGACCTCGCGCGGCTTGCGGAGCTGTGGCGCGCGTCGCCGCCGGTCGCCGGGCCCACGGTGTCGTTTCTCGGCGACGGTACGCTCACCGTGGCGTCGGTGCCCGACCAGCGCGCGGAGCTGCGTGAGGCGGCGCGCGCAGTCTTGGCGGCGGCGGCGGCCGGCGCCGCCTTCTGGGACTGCGCCGTAGTTGTGCCGCGCAGCGACGACGTGGAGCGTGCGGCCGCCGCCCTCGAGGCGGTGGGCCTCCCGGTGGCCTGCCGCCGCCCCGACCGCTCGGTTGGGCCGCGGTTGCTGCTGCGCCTCGCCGACTGTCTTGCGCCGCCGGCCGGCGCGCCGTTCGCGCGGCGCGCCGTGGTCGATCTTCTCAGCGCGTCTCCGCTGCGCGATGCGGAGGCGGCGCAGCGCGACATCGCCCTGTGGCTCGACGAGGCCCGGCAAGCGGGGGTGGTCAGCGGCCTCGAGCAGTGGCAGGAGCGTAGTGGGCGGCGGCGTTGTGGGCTTGAGCGCCGCCTCGCCGATCTCGAGGCCCGGGGGGGCGATCTCGTCGCCGACGACGACGAGGGCGCGCAGAGGCTCGACGTCGTGCGCGTGCGCCTTGCCGCGGCGCGCAGCCTGGAGGCCGCCGTCGGCGCCCTCGGGCGCGCCTGCGATGGCCTTCCGTCCCGCGCCGGCTGGGGCGCATGGGCGGCCGCCGTCGCCGCCGTTGCGGCGGCGCTGTTCGAGGCGCCGAGCGCCGCGGCGGTCGCCGATGCGGCCGGTCGCCTGGCGGCGCTCGACGTGCTCGATGAGGAGGTCGATGTCGCCGAGATGGCGGCGGCGCTGCGCGAGCAGCTGGCGGACGCGCGCCTGCCGCAAGGCAGGGTGGGCCGCGAGGGCGTCGCCGTGCTCACGCCGCTCGAGATCCGCGGCCTGCGCTTTCACACGGTGGCGTTCGTCGGCCTCGCCGAAGGCGGCTTTCCCTCACGCGGCCGGCCTGACCCCCTCCTCGGCGACGCCGACCGTCGCCGCCTCGCCGAGGCGCTCGGGGTCCGGCTGCCGCTCGCCGAAGCGCGCGACGCCGAGTCGCTGCTGCTCTTCGCCTTCGCCTGCGAAGCGGCGCGAGAGCAGCTCACGCTGCTCGCGCCGCGCACCGACGCCGCCACGGGTCGGCCGCGGTTGCCCTCGCGGCTGCTCCTGCGTCTGGCCTCGCTGGCCGCCGGCCATCCGGTGGGCCTCGACGAGTTTCTCAGCGGCGCGCCGCTGGCCGCCGTGTGGCGGCACGTCGGCGGCGCGCCGGCATCTTCCGCCGCCGCTGCGGCGTCGTCGGGCGGCGCCGACGTCGCTCCCGCGTCCCGGGGCGGCGCCGACGCCGTGTGGACGGACGTGCGCGAGCACGACACCGCCGCGCTCCTCGCGCTCTCCGCGCGGAGCGCCGGGTCTGCCGCGCGCGTGTACCTCGGCGCCGTGCTCGACGAGCCCGGCGCGGCCGAACGCCGTCTGGGGCAGTGGCGCTCCGCCCGCGAGAAGGCTCCCGGCACGTGGGACGGGCTGCTCGGCGACGACGCCCGCGCTGCGCTGGCGGCGCGGCACCCGTTTGACGCCGAGATGTCGCCCACGCGCCTCGAGCGCTACGTGGGCTGCCCCTTCGCCTTTCTGCTGCGCGAGGTCTTCGGCCTGGATGCTCCCGAGGAGCCTGGGGAGAGCCTTGAGATGGACAATCGCGAGCTCGGCATCCTGGCTCACCGGATCCTGCAGGGCGCCTACGGCGGGGCGCTCGACGCGGAGCCCGGTCTCGCCGAGACGCTTCACGCTCTCGCCGCGGCGTGGCAGGCGCGCTGCGCCGAGGCCGAGCTCAGCGGCGTCACCGGCGCTGCGCTCTCCTGGGAGGTGCGTCGCGCGATGCTCCTCGAGGACCTCAGCGAGTCTGTGCGCCGCGATCCCGTGTTCCGCGCGCGCGGCGGCCGGCCGGCGGACGTCGAGTGGCGCTTCGGCGAGGCGGCCGGCCGGCCCGTCGCCCTCGCGGTGCCGGGTGGCCGGACCATCCGCTTCAAGGGCCGTCTCGATCGCGTGGACGTCACGGCCGTGGGCGCCCGCATCGTCGACTACAAGACAGGCAAGGGCACCACCGAGGAGAAACGCCTCAAGGACGGGCTCAGCGTGCAGCTGCCCGTCTATCAGCTGGCCGTGCGACAGGCCGGCGACGTGGACTACGGCAAGATCGCCTGCCTCTACCGGCTCGTCACGCGCCGCGGCGGATTCTCCGAGCTGCCCCTGGGGGGCGACGAAGACACCGCCGGCCGGCGGCTGCGCGCCCTTGTCGCCGAGGTAGTCACGCTGGTCGACGCCGGCCTGTTTCCGCGCTCCACCGCAGGGCGTTGCAACAACTGCGACGTCGGCTACGCCTGCGGGGTCACCGCCTGGACGCGCACGCGCAAGCGCGGGCACGAGCTGCTGGAGGGCCTTGTGGGCCTGCAGCGTCACGGTCCCGGGGAGGTGAGCGACGATGCCGGAGCCTGAGCGCGTGGTCTGCGATCAAGAGGTTCGCGAGCGCGTCACCGGCGACCTCGGCACCACCTTCCTGCTCGAGGCCGGGGCCGGCACCGGCAAGACCCGCGTGCTCGTCGACCGCTACGTGAAGTGCGTCCTCGACGAGGCTCTGGGCAGCGGCGACGTGCGCACCGTGGCCGCCATCACGTTCACCGAGAAGGCGGCCGGTGAATTGCGCCAGCGTGTGCGCGAGGAGCTCGAGGCGCGCGCCGTCGCGGCGGAGCCGGGGTCCGGCGCGGCGGACCTCATCGAACGCTCTCTCGCGGCGCTCGACGACGCGCCCATCAGCACCATCCATGGATTCGCGGGGCGTCTGCTGCGCGAATTCCCGGTCGAGGCCGGCGTCGACCCGGCGTTCGAGCAGCTCGACGCGCTGGGCTCCGACATCGAGCGTGCCCGCCTCTGGGAGGAGTGGTTCACCGGGCTGGCCGCCGACGATCCGCCCGGGGAGGCCGCCGGCCGGGCGGGCGGGCGGCCCGTTCGCGACTGGCTCATGCGGCTGCTTCGCGCCGGCGTGACGCTCGACAGCGTGCGCACGCTCGCCGTGGGCGCCAAGGGCATCTTCGGCGAGCGCTACGACCTTGACCCGGCGCCGGAGCCACCTCCAGAGCCCGATCTGGGCGCCGGCCTGCGGGCGCTCGCGCAGCCGCTGAAGAGCCTGCGCGAGCACTGCGTCACGGCCTGCACCGACCAGGCCGACCGAGGGCTGGCGGCCGCCATGCAGCTCGTCGAGGCCGGCGAGACGCTCCTCGCCGACGCTCCCGCCGACCTCGACGCGTTGGCGGCGGCGCTCTTCGCCCTGCCGGCAAAGACGACCCCCTCGGCGCCCGGCGGCAACAAGGGCAACTGGGATGTCGCCGCCGGTGGCAAGGACGAGCTGCAGGCGCGGTACCAGGCCGCGGTCGCCGCAGTCGGCGATCTGCGCGACGCCTACGCCGAGTGTGTGACCGGCCTCGCCGTGGCCGTCGCCGACGCGTTCGCGCGCTGGGCCGGGCAGGTGCAGGTGCGCCTCGGCCTCCTCGACTTCACCGATCTGCTCGGCCGTCTGCGCGACCTCCTCAAGGGGGATGTCCTCGGCGGCGACCACTTCGCGCGCCGCGCCCTGCAGCAGCGCTTTCGCTACCTGCTCGTCGATGAGTTCCAGGACACCGATCCGCTTCAAGCCGAGATCGTCTTCCTGCTCTGCGAGCGCGAACCGCTGGCCACCGATTGGCGCGATGTGGTCCTCACGCCCGGCAAGCTCTTCGTGGTGGGCGACCCCAAGCAGTCCATCTACCGCTTTCGGCGCGCCGATATCTCTCTGTACGACGAAGTGCGGCGGCTCGTGGGCGGGCAGCCTGACGGCGCCGGCGTGGTCACCGCCATCCGCCAGAACTTTCGCACCACGCCGGCCGCGGTGGCCTGGGTCAATAACGTGTTCGCCGATGTGTTCGACGGCGATGCCGCCGAGGGTCGCCAGCCGCACTACCAATGGGTCGAGCCGTACCGGCCGCCGGCCGAGGGGCCGCGGGTCGCGGTGCTGCTCGGCCGCGAGTACGGTGCGCAGGCCGGCGAGGCCGACGCCGCCCGTCTCGACGAGGCGCGCGCCGTGGCCGCCCTGCTGCATCAGATGCATGGCCCGGAGGCGGCGCGCTGGTCTGTTCAGGATCGTGACGCGGCGCGAGACGCCGAGAGCTGGCGCGCGCCGCGATGGGGCGACGTGGCCCTGCTGTTTCGCGCTACGACGGGCCTCGAGACCTACGAGCAGGCGCTGCGTGAGGCCGGCGTGCCCTACCGTGTGGACGGCGGCAAGTCCTACTTCGCGAGGCGTGAGGTCGCCGACGCGCTGCTCTGCCTGCGCGCCGCCGACGACGCCGCCGACGGGCCCGCCCTGTACGGCGCCCTGCA
>JBAXRL010000087.1:0-8978 GCA_037131205.1 Actinomycetes bacterium
CGATCTTGCCCTCGATGCCGCGCGGGCCGAAGCCGCCGGGCACGATGACGCCGTCGGCGCCGCCGAGGCGGTCGGCGACGGTGGTCGGCGTGATCTCCTCCGAATCGACCCAGAGCAGCTCGAGCTTGCGGCCGTGGTGGTAGGCCGAGTGTTTGAGGGCCTCCCACACCGAGAGGTAGGCCTCGTGAAGCTGCACGTACTTGCCCACGAGGGCGATGGTCACGGGCCTGTCGCAGGCGTCGATGCGCTCGACGAGGGCGCGCCACTCGCTGAGATCGGGGGCGCCGCACTCGAGGCCCAGCATGCGCACCACGAGCCCGTCGAGGTTCTCGCGGTGCATGCGCAGCGGTATGCGGTAGATGTCGTCGGCGTCGCTCGCCGAGATCACGGCGTCGGGGTCGACGTCGCAGAACAGGGCGATCTTCTCGCGGATGCCCTGGGAGAGCGGCTGTTCGGAACGCGCCACGATGATGTCGGGCTGGATGCCGATCTCGCGGAGCTCGGCGACGGAGTGCTGCGTGGGTTTGGTCTTCGGTTCGCCGACCACGCCGATGACCGGCACCAGGGTGACGTGGATGTACAGCACGTTATCGCGGCCGATGTCTTTGCGGAACTGGCGGATAGCCTCGAGAAAGGGCAGGCTCTCGATGTCGCCGACGGTGCCGCCGACCTCGGTGATGAGCACATCGACGCCGGTGTTGTGCGCCAGGCGGTGTACGCGGCTCTTGATCTCGTTGGTGATGTGGGGGATGACCTGGACGGTGCCGCCGAGGTAGTCGCCGCGGCGCTCCCTGGTGATGACCTCGTTGTAGATGCCGCCTGTGGTGACGTTGGAGTCGCGCTGCACGAACTCGTCGAGAAAGCGCTCGTAGTGGCCCAGGTCGAGGTCGGTCTCGGCGCCGTCCTCGGTGACAAAGACCTCGCCGTGCTGGTACGGGCTCATGGTGCCGGGGTCGACGTTGATGTACGGGTCGAACTTCTGGATCGCCACCTTGAGGCCGCGCGCCTTGAGCAGGCGGCCGACGCAGGCCGCCGTGATGCCCTTGCCGAGCCCCGAGACCACGCCCCCCGTGACGAAGATATGCTTGCCCATCCGCCTCACCCCCTCCTGGCGTTTGCCCTCGACGACAGCCCGCGGCGGTGGCCGTGACGCCCCCGGGGCGCGCCCCCCAGAAGACGCGCGCAGGGCACGGCGACGCCGCTGCGGACGCGCAAGGGGTTCTGTGGGGCCGGGGTCGCGCCCGTTCGATACCGACGGGCCGGCGCGATGGCGTATCCGGCGGGGCCACGAAACACGCTGGCAAGTATACCATCGGGCGGGGACGCCGCAAGGAGCGGGCGGCCCTGCTTCGCGGGGCGGCCGGCCGGATCCCGGCGGGCAGCCGGCCGGATCACGCGGGCCGGCCGGCCTTCGCCAGGAGGCCTTCGGCGTGGCGGCGCGCGGCGCCGTCGTCGGCGGCGGCGCCGAGCATGCGGCAGAGCTCGGCGAGGCGCTCCTCGCCCTCCACGCGCCGCACCACGGTGACGGTGCTGCCGGCCACTGGGTCGGTCTCCTTGACGATGGCGAACTGCCGCTCGGCGAAGGCGGCGACCTGCGGCAGGTGGGTGATGCACAGCACCTGGCGGCGCTCCGCGAGGCCGGCGAGCCGCTCGCCCAGAGCCGCCGCCGTGACGCCGCCGATGCCGGCGTCGACCTCGTCGAAGATGAGCGTCTCCACATCGTCGCCCAGCGTGACGATGCCGCGGATGGCGAGCATCGCCCGCGAGAGCTCGCCGCCCGAGGCGGTCTCGCGCAGCGGCCGCGGCGGCACCCCGGGGTTGGCCCCGAAGAGGAACTCGACCTCGTCGGCGCCGCGAGGTCCCAAGGCCTCCCAGCCCTCGCCGCGGGCGCTCACCACGATGGTGAAGGTGGCGTAGGGCATGGCCAGGCCGCGCAGCTCCTGCTCGACGCGCGCCGCCACCTCGGGGGCCAGCCGGCGGCGGGCGGCGCTGAGGCGGCCGGCGGCGGCCAGGGCGGCGGCCTGCGCCGCCGCGACGCGCGCCGCCACAGCCTCTTCGTCGGCCTCGAACTCCTCGAGGGCGGCGAGCCGGCTCCGCGACGCCTCGGCGTAGGCCAGCACCTCGTCGGCGGAGTTGCCGTACTTGCGCATGAGCCCCTTGAGCCGGTCGTAGCGCAGCTCCAGAGCGTCGCGATGCGCCGGGTCGTCGTCGAGCTCGTCGAGGTAGGCGCGCAGCAGCGCGGCGAGGTCGTCGAGCTCGGCGGCGAGGCCGTCGAGGCGCTGCGCCGCGGGCGCCAGCGCCTCGTCGAGCGCCGCCGCCTCGCCGACGAGGCGCTGGGCGACGCGCACGGCGTCGAGCGCCGCGGCCTCGTGCTCGCCGGCAAGAAGGCTGAGCGCGCCTCCGGCGCGCTCCAGCAGCTTGCCGGCGTGACGCAGCCTCTCGCGGTCCTGCACGAGCTTTTCGTCCTCCCCGGGACGCACCTCAGCCGCCGCGATCTCGCCGATCTGAAAGCGCAGCATGTCGATCTCGCGCTCGCGCTCGCGGCCGGCGCCGCGCAGCTCCTGAAGCCGGCGCGACAGGGCGCGAGCCTCCTCAAAGGCCGCGCTGTAGGCCTCTTGCAGAGGGGCCAGCTCGGCCGGCGCCGCGCCGTCCAGCAGATCGAGCTGGCGCTCGAGATGGAGCAGGCGGGCGTGCTCGAGCTGCCCGTAGAAGGCGAGCCGCGCGCGCAGCACCTCTTCGACGGCCGCCGCCGAGCTCAGAAGGCCATCCATGTGCGAGCGCGAGCGGCCGCCGCGCGGGATCTCGCGAGCCACCGCGAGGGCGCCGCCATCGCTCTCGAAGAGCGCCTGCACCAGGGCGCGGGCGGCGCCGGGGCGCACCAGCTCGTCGCCGCCCTTCTGGCCCATGAGCAGGCCGATCGCCTGAGCGAGGAGGGTCTTGCCGGCGCCGGTCTCGCCGGTGATGACGTTGAGCCCCGGGGCGAACTCGAGGCGCGCCGCGGCGATCAGCACCAGATCGTCGATGGCCAGCTCAGCGAGCATCGCGGCGGTCGAAGAGCTTCTCCTCGACGTTCTGGTAGAAGGATCCTTCGGCGCTCACCATGAGGCGCGCGAGCTGGGGACCGGCGGCGATGCGCACGTCGTCGCCGCAGCACAGGCGCCCCACGGTGTCGCCGTCCACGACGATCTCGGCCTCCTGCAGCGGCGAGACGTTGCGCGCGCTGATCACGTGATCGGGCCGCAGGATGACCGGGCGGAAGCCCAGCGAGTGTGGGGCGATGAAGTTGAGCACCAGGACCCCCGCGTTCCACTCCACGATGGGCCCGCCACACGAGAGGTTGTAGGCGGTGGAGCCGGTGGGCGAGGCGATGATGAGCCCGTCGCAAAACATGCTGCCCACAGTGACCCCGGCGACCTCGTACTCGAGCTGCAGCACGTGCCGCGGAGCGACCCGGCTGAGGATGACGTCGTTGACGGCCGTGAAGCGGCGGCCGTTGACCCGCACGTCGACGGTGAGCAGCTCGATGACGCGGTGGTCGCCGCCGAGGATGGCCGCAAGGCCGCCGGCCCAGGCGTCGCGCTCGAGCGCCGCGAGAAAGCCGACGTTGCCGTAGTTGACGCCCAGCGTGGGCACGGGGCTGCCGAGGAGGCGCCCGAGCGCCCGCAAAATCGTGCCGTCGCCGCCGAACACGAGGCACACGTCGGCGGCGCGCAGGCCCGCTTCGTCGACGAGCGCGTAGCCCTGGGCGGCGGTCTCGTCGTGCCGGGCGGCTTCGTCGGCCGGCATGAGCAGCTCGACGCCGAGGCGCTCGCGGGCCGCGGCCAGCTCTTGCAGCGCGGCCCCCGTGGCCTCCTTGGCGACGCCCGTGAGCACCGCCACGCGGCGCAGGCGCTCAGCCATGGACGACCTCGACGGCGTGCGCGGCCGCCTGGGCCGCGTCGACCGCAGGCGCCGGGAGCGGCGCCCGCCCGTCGCAGAAATAGACGAAGTACTCCACGTTCCCTTTCGGTCCGGGATGGCCGGAGTCGCAGATGCCGAGAACAACGGCGCCGTGACCCGTGAGCCACGCGCCGACGGCCTCGAGGACCTCGCGGTGGACGGCCGGGTCGCGCACCACGCCGCCTTTGCCGACGCGCTCTCTGCCGGCCTCGAACTGTGGCTTGACGAGCACGAGGCCGCGGTAGCCGCCGCGCAGCGATTCTAGCACGGGCCCCAGAGCCACCGTAAGGGAGATGAACGACAGGTCGGCGGTGACAAATGACGGCTGGAACGGTAGACATTCAACCGTCAGGCGTCGCGCGTTGGTGCGCTCCATCACGGTGACCCGCGGATCCTCGCGCAGGCCCCAGTCGAGCTGGCCGTAGCCCACATCGACGGCCAGCACCCGCGCCGCCCCGCCCTTGAGCAGACGGTCGACGAAGCCGCCCGTGGAGCTGCCCAGATCGCAGACGTCCTCGCCCTCGACGGCGACGCCGAGCACCGCCATGGCATGGTCGAGCTTGTCGCCGCCGCGCGAGACGAAGCGTGGCCTTGCGGCCACGCTGAGCGGCGCGGCGGCGGCGATCATGGTCCCCGGCTTGTCGGCGACCCTGTCGCCGACCTTGACCTCGCCGGCGAGGATGGCGCCGCGCGCCTGGGCGCGGGTCGCGAAGAGCCCCCTGGCGACGAGCAGCGCGTCGAGCCGCTCGCGCACGCCGCCGCCTACTTGACGCGCGTCAGGGTCGCGGGGCGCAGCGCCGCGGCGGCGGCCACGGCTCGCGGCGTGAGACCGAGGTCCTCGAGCAGCAGGGCGCGATCGCCGTGCGGCACGAAGGCGTCGGGCAGACCGCAGCGGACCACCGGCACGTTGCCGCCCACATGTTCGAGCACCGCGCTCCCGAAGCCGCCGGCGAGCGCGTTCTCCTCGACGGTGACGAGGCACCGGTGCGTGGCCGCGAGCCGCTCGAGAAGCCGCGTGTCGAGCGGCTTCACGAAACGCGCGTCGACGAGCGTGGGCAGCTCGCCCTGGGCGCGCAGCAGCGCGGCCGCCTCGCGGGCGATGCCGACCCCGGCGCCGATGCCGATGAGCGCCACGTCGCGGCCCTCTTCGAGGACCTCGGCCTCGCCGACGACCAGCGGCTCCAGCACGGCGGCGGGCACGAACGGCGCCGCCATGCCCCGCGGGTAGCGGATCGCCACAGGGCCGTCGATGTCGAAGGCCGTGCGCAGCATGCGCTGCAGCTCTTCCTGGCTCGACGGGGCCATGATCGTGAGATTGGGGATCACGCGCAGAAACGACAGGTCGAAGGCGCCGTGATGCGTGGGGCCGTCGTCCCCGACGAGGCCGGCGCGGTCGATGGCGAAGATCACCGGCAGGCGCTGCAGGCCGATGTCCTGCACGAGCATGTCGTAGGCGCGCTGCAGGAAGGTGGAGTAGATGGCGACCACCGGGCGCATGCCGCCGATGGCGAGGCCGGCGGCAAACACCGCGGCGTGCTCTTCGGCGATGCCGACGTCGTAGAAGCGCTCCGGAAAACGCCGTTCGAACTCCTCGAGGCCGGTGCCCTGGGTCATGGCGGCGGTCACCGCCACGATGCGCGGGTCGGTCTCGGCGAGGCGCACCAGCGCCTGGCCGAAGGCCTCCGTGAACGTGGTGCCCACGGCCGCCGCCTTGCGGGCGCCGTTGCCGAGATGGAACGGCCCGGTGCCGTGAAACGCGTCGGGGCGCGCCTCCGCGGGCTCGTAGCCCTTGCCCTTGACGGTCTTGACGTGGACGACCACCGGGCGGCGCGTATCGATGGCCTGGCGCACGCTCTCGCGCAGCGCGTGCATGTCGTGGCCGTCGACGACGCCGATGTAGGCGAAGCCCAGCTCCTCGAAGAGCAGGCCGGGCACGAGCAGCGCCTTCATCGACTCCTTGACGTCCTTGCCGAGACGGTAGGCCTGCGGGCCGATGGCGGGAATGCGCGCGACGCTCCGCTCGATGTCCTCGCGCAGACGGGTGAGGGTCGGGTCGAGACGGATGCGGTTGAGGTAGAGCTGCAGGGCGCCGACGTTGGCGCGGATCGACATCTGGTTGTCGTTGATGATCACCACGAGGGGGGTGCGCAGGTGCCCCGCCTGGTTCAACGCTTCGAAGGCGACGCCGCCGGTGAGCGCCCCGTCGCCGAGCACGCACACCACGTTGCCGGGGCCTCCGCGGGCCAGCTTGGCGGCCTCCGCGAGCCCGAGACCGTAGCTGATGGAGGTCGAGGCGTGGCCGGTGCCGACGACGTCGTGCGGCGATTCGCGGCGGCTGGGGAACCCCGAGAGCCCGCCGTACTGGCGGATGGTGCCGAATCTGTCGCGGCGACCGGTGAGCAGCTTGTGGGCGTAGCACTGGTGACCGACGTCCCAGACGATCTTGTCGCGCGGGCTCTGCAGCACGCTGTGCAGCGCCACCGTGAGCTCGACGGCGCCGAGGCTGGCGGCGAGGTGGCCGCCCACCTCGCTCACGCACGAAAGTATCGCCTCGCGGACTTCCCCTGCAAGCAGCGTCAATTCGCGCTCGGAGAACTGCTGGAGGTCGGCGGGGTCGGAGATCTTGTCCAGATACCGCATCGTCCTCCGAGTATAGCACCGCGGCCGCGGGCCGCCGCCCGACGTCAGCGGCGGCGGCGGCGGATGTAGGCGGCGAGCGCGGCCAGATCGGAGGTGTCGCCGGGCAGGGCCGCGAGGCGCTCGCGCGCCCGCTCCGCGGCCTCCGCGGCGAGGCGCTCGGCGCCGTCCATGCCGAAGCGCGAGACGTAGGTGACCTTCTCCTGGGCGCGGTCCTTGCCGATGCTCTTGCCGAGCTCACCCTCGTCGCCGGCCTCGTCGAGGATGTCGTCGACGATCTGGAAGAGCAGGCCGACCTCGGCGGCGAAGGCGCGGTACGGGGCTACGTCCGCCGCGCCGCTGAGCACGGCGCCGCAGACCACCGCGGCTTCGATCAGACACCCGGTCTTGAGGGCGTGCAGGGTGCGCAGGTCGTCGTCGTCGGCGGCCTCTCCGGCGACGTCCATATACTGGCCGCCGACCATCCCCCGCACGCCGGTCGCGGCGGCGATCTCGGTGGCCGCCGCGAGGACCGCCTCGGGCGTGCCCGCCTGCCGCGTGAGCAGCAGGTTGAACGCCTCCGCGAAGAGCCCGTCGCCGGCGAGGATGGCGATGTCCTCGCCGTAGGCCACGTGGCAGGTCGGCCGCCCGCGGCGCAGCGTATCGTCGTCGATCGCCGGCAGGTCGTCGTGGATCAGCGAGTACGTGTGGATGAGCTCCAGGGCGGCGGCGGCGGGCAGCAGCGCCGCGGGGTCGGCGCCGCGGCTCACCGCCGTGGCCACCGTCAGCACCGGGCGGATGCGCTTGCCGCCGGCGAGCAGCGAGTAGCGCATCGCCTCGACGAGGCGCGCGGCGCGCCGGTCGGCGCCCAGATCGAGCGCCACGAGGTAGTCCTCGACGAGCTTGAGCAGGTCGGCGGGGTAAGCCGCGTCCGCGGGTGGTGAGGGCATCGCCGCAGCCACCTCAGCCGGCGACGCGACCGAGACGCTCGAGGAGGAGGCCTGCCTCCTCGACGAGCTCGGTCGCGTGCTCCAGGAGCGTCATCTCCACCTCTCCCGAGGCGGACGCCGCGAGACGCGGCTCGAGCTCCTCGAGCTGGCCGATGACGGCGCGCACCCGGGCCACGGCCGCGGCGGGCGTGAACGGGGCCTCGGGGACGTCGCCGGGCTCAGTCATCGCCGGCCTCGCGGCCCCGCTGAATGGCCCCGAGCACGCCGTTCACAAAGGCGCCCGCCTCGTCGGTGGCATAGCGCTTGGCGAAGCGCACGGCCTCGTCGATGGCGACCTCCGGCGGGGTCACGCCGCTCTCGATCTCCCACAGCGAAAGGCGCAGGATGCTGCGCTCGAGGGGCGCCATGCGGGCGACGGTCCAGCTCGTGGAGTGCGCCGCCAGAGCCGCGTCCAGCGCCTCACGCTGCGCCAGCACGCCGCTCACGGCGGCGATCGTGAAGTCGTCGGGCGCGTAACCCTCGCGCAGGCGCAACCCCTCGACGAGCTCCTCCATGGTGAGCGCCGTCACGTCGCGCTGATAGAGCAGGAACAGCGCGTCGCGGCGCGCCTGTTTGCGGCTGGGCCGAACAGTCACCGATCACCGCGCGGGGTCAGACTGGCTCGATGGCGAACAGCGGCTGGCCGTACTGCACGGTCTCGCCGTCCTCGACGAGGATCTGGCGGACGATGCCGGCCACATCGGCGGTGAGCTCGTTCATCATCTTCATCATCTCGAGGATGCACAGGGTCTGACCAGCGGCGACGCTGTCGCCGACCTGCACGAACGACGGCGCCTGCGGCGACGGCGCGCGGTAGAAGGTGGCCACCCACTTGGAGCGCACCATGTGATGGCCGTCGGCGTGCTCGTCCGCGGCGGCGGGAGCGGCCGCCGCCTGCGGCGGCGCCGGCGCCGCCGCGGCCGGCGCGACCGCGAGCGCACCGCTCTTGCGCACCGTCATCTTGAGGTCGCCCTGCTCGATCACGACCTCGTCGACATCGCTCTCTTCGATCAGGGCGAGGATGTCGCGGAGGCGGGCGCCGGCGTCGTCGCCGAGCGCCGACCCCACCTGCGAAGTGAGGTAGGCGGGCATCTGCGTGCCGAACACGTCGCTCTCCGGGCCGATGTGATGGCGCTCGAGATACGCCCGCGCCGTCTGCGGGAACAGCGCATAGCTCAGCAGATCCTCCTCCGAGCGCGCCAGATCGCCGATCTCGTCACGGTAGTCCTCCAGAGTCTCGCTCACGAGGTCGGCGGGCCGCACGTGGATGGGCTCTTCGTCGCCGAGGACGCGCTGGATGACCTCGCGCGACACGGGCCCCGGGGCGGCGCCGTACTTGCCGCGCAGGTAGGCCTTCATCTCGTCGGGCACGATGTGCCAGCGCCGCCCGGACAGCACGTTGAGCACCGCCTGCGTGCCGACGATCTGCGACAT
>JBAXRL010000088.1:0-8875 GCA_037131205.1 Actinomycetes bacterium
GAAGACGGCGAGCCCCGCGACTTCGTCGGAGGCGAGGAAGACGGCGAGCCCCGCGACTTCGTCGGGCTCGCCGAGCCGGGCGGCCGGCGGCGCGGCGACCTGGTGCTTGCGGTTGGGGGCGGCTGCGGCCATCGCGCCCCTTCTACCCCGCCTCGCCCTGCTCAAGCGCGTGTGCGCGCCGCTGAAGCGCGGCCAGAGCGTGCGCCTGGCTCGCCGTGGCGGGGTAGAGCTGACGGTACAGGCCGTAGAGCTCGTCGTAGAGCGCCGCGACGGCCGGGTCGGGCGCAACGCGATCGGCGACCGCGGCCCAGGACGTGGCCAGCCCGGCGGCGCCCGCGGCGACGGCCGCCAGCAAAGCGTCGCCGTAGGCCGCGCCCGCATGGCCGGCCAGACGCGCCTGCGGCAGTTGCGTCACGTCGCTGACGATCTGCGGCCAGAGCAGGCTGCGGGCGCCCCCGCCGCCGGCCCGCAGGGCGCCGATGTGGGCGCCGGCCTCGCGCATGACGTCGAGATTGTGGCGCACCGCGAGGGCGGCGCCCTCGAGCAGGGCGCGCGTCACATGGCCGCGCGTGTGCGAGGTCGTGAGGCCCATCAACAGGCCGCGGGCGTCGGGGTCGAAGAGCGGTGTGCGTTCGCCGCCGAAGTACGGCAGGGCGAGGAGGCCGCCGGCCCCGGGGCCGGCCCCGGCGGCCTCCTCGAACAGCGTCTCGAACGAGACGTCGCCGGCGATGCCTCTCATCCACACGGCGAGCGCGCCCGCCGTGGCCAGGCCCGCCGCCAGGTTGCGCTCGCGCGGAGCGAACGCGGCCGTGCTCCACAGGCGCGGGTCGGGAGCGGCCTCCGTGCCCACCTCGATGAGGAACATCGTCGTCCCGTAAACGAGCAGCGCCTCGCCGGGGCCGCGGAGGCCCGCGGCGGCGACCTCGGCCCACGAGTCCATCGTGCCGGCGACCACCGGGATGCCCCGCGGCAGCCCGGTCGCCGCCGCCGCCTGCGCGCTCACCGCGCCGAGGGCCTCGTGCGCCCACGCCAGCCGCGGCAGCGGCAGACCGGGGGCGGCCTGCGCCGCCCACTCGTCGGCCCAGCGGTTCTCGCGCAGGTCGTAGAGCGGCCCGCACTGGCTGGCCGAGTGGTGGTCGAGCACGTACTCGCCGGTCAGGCGGTGGACGAGCCACGAGCCGGCGGTGAAGAAGCGGCGCGTCGCCGCCCACACCGCCGGCTCGCGCCGCGCCAGCCACATCAGCTTGGGGCCGGCCGACTGGCTGGTGAGCGGCGAGCCGCAGCGCGCCAGGATCTCGCCGGCCCCGAAAAGCTCTGTGAGCGCGGCGATCTCCGCCGTGGCGCGCGTGTCGATGCCGTACAGGATGGCGGGGCGCAGCGGCCGCCCCGCGGCGTCGGCGGCCACCACGCAGGGGCCGAGGCCGCTGACACCGACCGCGGCCACGTCCCCGCGCCCCGTTTCGAGCAGTTCGCGGCACACCGCGACGCAGCCGTCCCACCAGTCACGCTCGGGGTCCTGCTCGGCCCAGCCCGGCCGCGGGTGCGCCATGTCGTGCGGGCGCACGGCCTCGGCGAGCACGCGCCCGTCGGGCCGCGCCAGCACGCCCTTGGTGCTCGACGACCCGACGTCCACGCCGAGGAACAGCTCGCTCATGACGGGGAGCTCCGTGCGCCCGCCGGCCGCCGCGTCATTTCTTGACGCCGCCTGAGGCCTTCGCCTTGGCGGCCTTGCCCTTCGCGGCTTCGCCCTTCGGCTTCGCCGCCTTCACCTTGGCCTTCGACGTGGCCGCCTTCGTCTCTGCCTTGGCCGCCTTCGTCTTTGCCGCCTTCGTCTTGCCCTTCGCGACCTTGCCCTTCGCCTTGGTCGCCTTCGCCGCCGGCGCTTGAACGGTCGCTGCGGGGGCCGCCGGCGCCAGCTCCGCGGCCTTGAGGCGGCCCCCACGGATCGCCTCGATGAAGCGTCCGTAGTCGCGCTCCGTCTGGTCGGCGTAGGCCTCCGCGAACTCCCACATCGCATCCGCCAGCTCCGCGCCCTCGCCGACGTAGCCCAGGATCGTGTCGGGATCGCCGGCGCGGCTGTGGGCCAGGCCGAGCGTGTAGCCACAACGACGGCCGTAGGCCGCGAGGAACTCCTCGTCGAGCGTCGCAG
Source organism: Actinomycetes bacterium (assembly GCA_037131205.1). Taxonomy (GTDB): domain Bacteria; phylum Actinomycetota; class Thermoleophilia; order UBA2241; family UBA2241; genus CAIXSE01. Next base: position 2,150 of record JBAXRL010000088.1, read on the forward strand.
GGTCCACGGATCCCTTCATGTCTTTGAGCTGGCGCACATAGAAGCTGCGCCCGTGCAGCTTGGTCCAGCCGAGGAACGGGTCGCTGACACCCTGCATCACCCAGCTGCCCACCACGACGCGCTCGCCGTGGGCCAGCGGCGCCGGCTCACCGAGCGCCGCCTTGACCGCGGAGACCTCGGCCTCCTTCACCTGGAGCAGAAGCTCGTCGTGCTCCCCGTCGCCCATGAGGAGCACGATGTAGTCGTAGGTGCCGACGCTGCCGACGCCCACCACCTTGTGCGCGACGTCGACCACGTGGTAGGCGGCAAGGTACGCGCGACGCTCCACCGACAGGGACTCCAGATAGCCACGCAGGGACGCGGTGACCGCCGCCGCCGTGGTCCTGCTCACGGGAGTGACCACCGGGGGAGCCGTGCGCAGCCGCGGCTTGCCGTCCACCGTTTCCGTATACTTGGCGACCGTCCAGGCCTGGGTCTTTTTGGCCGCCTTCGAAACCGTCTTGTTGACGAGCTGGGCCGTGCTCTCTGTCCACACCATGTCGTCCCTGACGGGCCGGTCGGCGCGGATCATCCTGTAGCGGCGCTCCAGCCAGCCCAGGCCGGCCATGTCGTTGAGCCCGGCGACGTAGGAACCGACCGTCGCGCGCACGGCCTCCTCGGCGTGCGTGGCGATGCCGTTGTCCCGAGCGGCCAGGACGAAGCTCGCGGCGAGACGTTTGAGGTCCCACTCCCACGGGCCCTGGCCGGTCTCGTCGAAATCGTTGATGTCGAACACCGGGGTGCGCTCGCGCGAGGCGTACATGCCGAAGTTGGCGAGGTGCGCGTCGCCGCAGAGCTGGGCGTAGATGCCGGTGTGGGGCCGCGTCGCCAGATCGGTGGCCATGAGCTGCGCCGCGCCGCGATAGAAGGTGAACGGCGAGACCGCCATGCGCGCCGTGCGCAGCGGGATGAGGCGCGCCTGGCGCGTCGCCGCGACGGCCATCACCACATCGACGGGATCGCGGTCTTCGTCGGCCGGCTCCCACACGCCGAGCGCCGCGTGGCTCACGCGGGTCTGCGCCGCCAGGCCGGCCGCGCGCCGCGCGTCCGCCGGCGGCCACGGCCTCTTGAAGTCGACCTTGTATGGTCCTTCCAGGAACACACGGCTGACGGGCATCAGGAACCTCCGGAAACCGGACGCGCTGCGCCGCGGCGCTCGTTGACGATGTCGAACGGTGAGTACCCGCGGGGCACGGATGAGAAGCATTCGAGGCCCGGCACGCCGCCTCTTGACGTCGCGAAGGGGGTGCACCCGGCCGCGGGTGCGCCCGCCGGCCGCCGCGTCACTTCTTGACGCCGCCTGAGGCCTTCCCCTTGGCGGCCTTGCCTTTCGCGGCCACGGCCGTCGTCCTGGCCGCCTTCCCCTTGGCCGCTTTCGGCTCGACCGCCTTCGCCGTCACCTTTTTCGGCTGGGCCGCCTTCGACGGCGCCGCAGGGGCGATCGGGGCCAGCTCGGCGGCCTCGAGGCGACCGTCGTGGATAGCCGCGATGAAGCGCACGTAGTCGCGCTCCGTCTGGTCGGCATAGGCCTCCGAGAACCGCCACATCGCGTCCGTGAGGGCGGCGCCCTTGCCGACGTAGCCGAGGACGAAGTGGGGGTCTCCGGCGCGGCTGTGCGCCAAACCAAGCGTGTAGCCGCAGCGATAGGCGTAGCCGACCAGCGCGGTCCCGGTAAGCCGCGCCGGGTCGATAGACCCCTTCATGTCCTTGAGCTGACGCACGTAGAAGCTGCGCCCGTGAAGCTGCGTCCAGCCGAGGAAGGGATCGCTGATGCCCTGCAGCAACCAGCTCCCCACGACGACGCCCTCGCCGTAGGCCATCTGGGGCCTCTCGCCGAGCGCCGTCTTGACCGCGGAGAGCTCGGCCTCCTTGACCTGCAACAGCAGTTGGTCGCGCATGCCGGCGCCCATGAGCAGCACGATGTAGTCGTAGGCGCCCACGCTGCCGACGCCGACCACCTTGTGGGCGATGTCGACCACGTGGTAGCCCCTCAGATAGGCGCGGCGTTCCGCCGACAGCGACTCGAGATATGGGCGCAAGGAGGCGGTGACCGCCGCGGCGGTGCGGCGGCTGACGGCCGTGATCACCGGCGGGTCGAGGCGCAGCCGCGGGGCGCCGTCGACCACCTCCGTGTACTTGCCCACCGTCCACGCCTGCGTGCGCCTGACCGCCTTGGAGACCACCTGGTTCACGAGCGCCGTCATCTTGCCCGTCCAGACGACCCCATGGGCCACCGGCGCGTCGGCGCGGATCATGCGATGACGACGCTCGAGCCAGCCCAACCCCGCCATCTCGTTGAGGGCCGCGACGTAGGCCCGCGCCGCGGTGCGCACCGCCTGCTCCGAGCGCCCCGCCTGACCGTTGTCGCGGGCCGCCAGCACAAAACTGGTGGTCAGGCGCTTGAGATCCCAGCACCACGGCCCCTGGCTGGTCTCGTCGAAGTCGTTGATGTCGAACACGGGGGTGCGCTCGGGCGAGGCGTAGATGCCGAAGTTGGCGAGGTGCGCGTCGCCGCACATCTGCGCGTAGATCCCGGTGTGCGGCTTCATCGCCAGATCGTTGGCCATGAGCTGCGCGGCGCCGCGGTAGAACGTGAAGGCCGAGACCGCCATGCGCGCGGTGCGCAGCGGGATCAGGTGCGCCTGGCGCGACGCCGCGGCCGCCATCACATCATCGACGGGATCGCGTTCATCATCCACCGGCGCCCACACCCCGAGCGCCCGCCGGCTCACGCGAGTCCGGGCCGCAACGCCCGCGGCGCGCTGCTCGGCCTCCGGAGGCCAGGGCTTCTTGAAGTCGACCTCATACGGGCCTTCCAGGAACACGCTGCTGACGGGCATCAGGAACCTCCGGAAACCGGACGCGCCGCGCCGCGCCGCGACGCTCGTTGACGATGTCGAACGGTGAGTACCCGCGGGGCACGGATGAGAAGCATTCGAGGCCCGGCGCGCCGCCTTTTGGCGTAACATAGGGAGTGCAGAACGAGGAGGACGGGATGGAGCAGATCGCGCCGCGGATCCACCGCTGGACGGCGCCGCACCCGGAGTGGCGGTCCAGCGTCGAAGAGGTCGTGAGCTACGCGCTCGTGGACGGCGAGACGCTGGCTTTTGTCGACCCGCTGCTGCCTGCGGAGGGCGACCCCCGGCGGGCGCCGCTGCTCGCCGACATCGACCAGATGATCGGCGCGGCCCGGCGCCTCGATCTGTTCATCACCATCCCTTACCACACGCGCAGCGTCGAGACACTCTACGAGCGCTACTCCCGCACCGTACCGACCCTCATCTGGGGGCATCCGGGCGTCAAGAAGCGGCTCACGCGCAAGGCGCCGTTCGAGGTCATCCCGCAGAGCGCCGCCGGCGCGGCGACGGAGATCGCCGACGGCGCCGTGCTGGCCTACACCATCGGCAAGCCGCGGCGCGCCGAGTACCCGCTGTACTTCCCGGGTCTGCGCGCCGTGGCCTTCGGCGACGCCGTCGTCGGCGCGCACGGCGGCCTGCGCTTCTGGAACCAGGGCTCGAGCACCGGGCCGGAGTGGTATCGCGACGTTTTCGCGGCCACCCTTCGCGCGCTGGCCGAGCAGGACATCGAGTACGTCCTCACCACGCACGGCCCGGCCGTGCTCGCGGACGGGCGGCGAGCGCTCGAAGAGTGCCTCGCCGCGCCGCCCGTCGACCTGTACTGAGGCCGGCCTCCGCGCGGCCGGCGGTCAACCCCCCGCGCGCTTGTCGGCGCGGCGCTTGCGCCACTCGGCGCGCGCCATCCGCGTGAGCAGCACGACGACGCTGGCGATGGCCGCAAAGAGCACGACGCGGTACCCCACCTCTTCCAGCCTGGTCAGATCCGGCCTGCTCACGAGGATCGACGAGCCGATGATGAGCGCCGAGACGATGAGCGCGTAGGCGATCAGGGTGAACCCCGTCTGCACGCGCTCCATCAACTGCTCGAAGCCGGTGGGGCGCACGGAGACGCGGAACTCGCCCTCGCCGGCGCGCCGCAGCACACGCGTCACCTGCACCGGCAGCTCGTCGATCAGGCGGCCGTAGGCGCGCATGGAGCGCAGCGAGGCCTTGATGATGCGCTCCGGCCCGAACTGCTCGGGCAGAAGCTTCCTGGCGAACGGCCTGGCGACGTCCACCAGACGGTAGGCGGGGTCGATCTGGCTGGCGACGCCGTCGACCATGCCCAGCGTGGTAAGCAGCACCGTGAGCTCCGTGGGCAGGTGCAACTGGTTGCCGCGCAGCATCGTGAGCAGCTTCTGGACCAGCTCGTCGAGGCCGCCGCCCATCGTCTGGGCGCGACGGTACCCGGCCATGATCTGCCCCAGCTCCACCTCCAGCCGGGCGATATCGGCTTGCGGCGGCGTGCCGCACATCGTGAGCACCGCCTCGGTCGCCCCGCGCACGTCGTCGTCGAACACGGCGAGGAGCAGGTCGAAGACGGCGTCGCGGTTGCGCTGGGTGATGCTCGCCGTGCGTCCGAAGTCGACGAAGGCGACGCGCCCGTCGGGCATGGCGAAGAGGTTCCCGGCGTGCGGGTCGGCGTGGTAGAAGCCCATCTCGAAGATCTGCCGAAAGTAGCAGCCCACGCCGATCTCCACGAGGCGTTCGCCGCTGACGCCGGCCACCTCCCCGCCCTCCAGCCTGGTGGCCGGCACGCCATCGACGAAGCCCATGGTGAGCACGTACTCGGTGGTGTGATCCCAGTAGACCGCCGGGAACAGCAGGTTCTTGTCCTCGGCAAACGCCGCACGAAAGCGGTCGAGAGCGCGGCCTTCGCGGCGATAGTCCAGCTCGGAGCGCAGGATCGAGGCGAACTCCTCGGCGAGGGAAGCGACGTCGAAGTCCTTGCCCCACTGCGTGTGCACGGCGAGCCGATTTGCCTGGTCGATGAGGATCTCGAGATCGATGTCCATGGTCTCGGTGACGCCGGGCCGCTGCACCTTGACCGCCACCAGCGTGCCGTCGGGCAGCGTGGCGCGGTAGACCTGGCCGATGCTCGCGGCGGCGAGGGGCGTCTGATCGAAGGTGGCGAAGAGCTCGTCGACAGGATGCCCGAGCTCTGATTCGATGCGCGCCTTGATCTCCTCCCAGGGCAGGGTTGGCACGTCGTCCTGCAGCTTCGCCAGCTCCTCGGCGAGGTCGGGCGTGACGAGGTCGCGGCGCGTGGCGAGGATCTGCCCGGCCTTGATGAAGGCGGGGCCGAGGCGTTCGAGGGCGTGACGGATGCGCACGGCGCGCGGCAGCTCCTTCTCCTTGACGCCGGGGTCGCCTTCGCGGCGCGCCGCCTCCGGCGGCGCGTGCTCGTCCAGCCCGGCCCCCTTGAACACGTTGAGCACGCGTTCGTCCCACAGCACGGCGGCGATCTCACGATACCGCGCGCGGCGACGCGCCCCGCGGCTGAGCGCCTTCTCATCGTTCCTCGCCATCGAACCCTCCCCTCGCCCCGGCGGCGGGGCGCCGCCGGGCGTCAGTGACTGGGCGGAGTCTACTCTCCCGCGTGCCGCGCGGTCACCTGCGGGCGCGGATGGCGCGGCGGGCCGCGGCGGCGCGGCGGGCCGCGGCGGCGGGGAGCGCCGCGACCGGGCGGCGGGGGGCGACGCGCAGCCGCCGGGGCCGCGGGAGCCGCCGGGCGGGGTAGTAGTGTGAGGGAAGATATGGAATTCCGGCGAATCCTTATCTTCCCTCCGGGAACCGAGCCTGCGGAGGGCCGTACGCGACCCGACAGTCAAGGAATCCTTATCTTCCCTTTGGGGGGAGGCGGCTAGCTCCACCTACCCCAGGATGTAGTGGTGGACGCTCCAGCGGATCAGCTTCACCTGACGCGTCGCCTCATTGCCGGCGTCGACTATCCCGCAACGTACCGGGCCTTCGTCGAGGTGTTCCCCGGCGAAGAGGCGTGCCTGCGCTACGTCGAGGCGCTGCGCCGGCGGGACGGCTTCGTCTGCCCGGCCTGCGGCTCTGCCGGTGAGCCCTGGCGGGCGAGCCGGGGCCGCCTCGCGCGCCGCGCCTGTCGTCACCAGGCCAGCCTGACCGCGGGCACGGCCTTCGACAAGACCCGCACGCCCCTCACGACCTGGTTCGAAGCTGCCTGGCATCTGGCCACGGCCAAGAACGGCATGTCCGCCCAGGCGGCGGTCACGTGGCCTGTCATCGAGGCTGACGTCACTCACGGCTACGAGTGGTGGAAGACACAACATCTTGTGGGTGGTGGAGCTGACCGACTACCCCCACTTCCCTTTTCGTACTGCCCGCGCCGGGGTCGCCGCAGCCGTCCCCGCGCCCACCGGCGCGCCCGCCGGCGAACGCGCCCCGCGAGGACGCGACGGCTTCAACGAGCGCTCTGTTGTCATCAGGAATCGGCCCCTCCCCTGCGCCCCCGGCAACCGGGCCTGCGGACGGCCGTCAACAGCGAGAAGGCCGAGGATGCGGCCTTCTCCACAGGGTCAGCGTCGCGCCCGCGGAGCGCTGCCGGCCGGGAGCGCTGCCGGCTGTGCGCCCGCCGGCGGCCGCCAGTCGCTTGCCTGCGGGCGTCGTCTTGCGCTTCAAGCCGCACGACTCCGGCAGCCGCGGCCTGGTCTTCCGTCAGCCGCAGATGCAGAAGACCGAGCGGGCGGGGGTCGCCCACGGCATAGATGCTGTGCGAGCGTATGCCGTTGGCGGTACCGCCGGCGGGACTTCCAACGGTATC
>JBAXRL010000089.1:0-8838 GCA_037131205.1 Actinomycetes bacterium
GGCGCGGTGCGTGAAGAGGCGGGGGAGTAGCAGGGGCTCGGCGCGGGGAGGGGCGGCGGTGTTGCGCGAACTGGTGGAGATGGTGCGGGGCGGCCGCGTCTCGACGGTCGCGCTCGTGGAACAGGCCTACGAGCGCGTAGGCAGCCTCAATGGCGCGCTCAACGCCGTGGTGGCGTTGCGCGACGCGGATGAGGCGCTCGCGGAAGCGGCCGTACTCGACGAGCGCGCTCGCCGCGGCGTGCGCCTGGGGCCGCTCGCCGGGGCGCCGTTCCTGGTCAAGGACAGTCAGGATCTCGCGGGCCTGCGCACGACGCACGGTTCGCTGCTGCTGGCGGAGGCCCCGCCGGCCACGCGCGACGCGCTCGTCGTCGCGCGCCTGCGGGCGGCCGGCGCGATCCCCATCGGCAAGACCAACGTGCCCGAGTACTGCTTCGAAGGCTTCACCGACAATCTGCCTTTCGGCGCGACCCGCAACCCGTGGGCGCCCGCGTGGTCGCCCGGCGGCTCCAGCGGCGGCTCCGCCGCCGCAATGGCCGCCGGCATGGTCCCCTTCGCCACGGCCACGGACGGCGGCGGCTCCGTGCGCATCCCGGCGGCGTTCTGCGGGCTCTTCGGGCTGAAGCCCACCAACGGGCTCGTGGGTCGCGACCCCATCCCGCCGTGGATCGACTTCAGTACGGATGGTCCCCTGGCTCTGTCGATGGCCGACCTGCGCCTTCTGCTGGCGGTCATGTCGGGCCCCGCCTACGGCGACCCGACCGCCCTGCCGGCGGCGCTGGCCGCGCGGCTTGTCGGGCTGGATGCGGCGGCGAGGGCCTCCGCCGCGCCGCCGCGCCGCCCGTCCCTCGTGCTGGCGGCGCCGCGCTTCGTCGAGTGGGGGCCGCTGCCCAACGCGGTTGCCGATCAGTTCGACGCCGCTCTCACCAGCCTCGAGAAGGATCTGGGCCTCCAGGTCGAACCGATCGCCCCCGCCCAGATCCTCGGTGGCGTCGGCGGGGCCGCCAACGCCGATGAGGACTGGTTGCTCACGTGCGCCTGCGAGCAGGCCAACGCGCTGGGTCGCGAAACCATCGAGGCCGGCGCGGAGCGCTTTCACCCGGCGTTTCTGGCGGCCATGCGTCACGGCCTGGTCGTGAGCGTCGAGGCCTACTTGGCCGCGCGCCGGCGCCGCTTCGCGTACGCGCGCGCCCTCGACAATCTCCTCGGCGCCGACCGCCTGCTCGTCACGCCTACGACGCCTCAACAGGGCTTCTACGCCGATGGTCGTGAGGTCGGCGCGCAGCGGCCGGGCACCGGCGTCTCGTCCTACAACACGCAGGTGCAGAACATGACCGGCCACCCGGCGCTCTCCGTGCCCGCCGGTCGCTCGCCCAACGGCGTGCCGTTCGGCCTGCAGATCACGGGTCCGCGCTTCGCCGATGCCCTGGTCCTCGATGTCGGCGACGCGTGGGAGAGGGCACATCCGGGCGAGCGCGTGTCGCCGGGCTTCGCGAGCTTCCTGCCGGCCGGGTAGCGAGGCTGTCGCCTCGCCGCCGCCGGCTCGCCGTCGGCAACATCTTCCTCAACGCCGACGCAACACGCACTTCATATTCGGGTCGCAGAATGCCATCAAGCCATACGACGGCAACGACGGCTGCCCCCCCGGCCGTCGGGATCCGACAGATGTACGGTGCGCCCCCACCGAGTCGGAGATCCCACCTGCCCGGGCGGTGTACCTCCTGCGCCCGGGAGCCGCTGGCCCCACATGGGCCGCGACGACTGAACCACAGTCGTCGCGGCCCATCCCCCTTTCTGGACTTGTGCAGCGCCACGCCGGCGTCTCCCGACCACGTGACTCTGACGGCTGTCCATCCGGCGGCTTTGCCCCAGCCTCGCGCGTTCCAGTAGGGTAGCGGGGCGACGTACATCAGGCGATCGGACTGAGAATGAGCGCCCCCAGCGGCGGCCGCGCCATCATCGAGGTGGACGGTCTCTCCAGGCACTACGGCGACGTGCGTGCGGTGGATGATGTCAGCTTCAGCGTGGCCGAGGGCGAGATCCTCGGCCTCCTCGGCCACAACGGCGCCGGCAAGACGACGACCATCCGCATGCTGACGGGGCGCGCGCGTCCCACGAGCGGGCGCGCGCTCATTGCGGGTCTTGACGTGGTGCGCGAGCGCGAGCGCGTGAAGCCGCTCATCAATCTCGTGTTCGAAGAGCAGAACCTCTACGAGCGCCAGACGGGGCGCGAGAACCTGGAGCTGTTCGCCAAGCTCTACGGCGCGCCGCCGGCCCGCGTCGCTGAGCTTCTCGAGCGCGTCGGCCTGACGGACGCCGCCGCACGCAAGGTCAGGACGTACTCCAGCGGCATGAAGCAGCGGCTGCTTGTTGCCCGCGCGCTCGTGAACGATCCCCAGGTCCTGTTTCTCGACGAGCCCACCAAGGGGCTCGACCCGTCGTCGGCGCGCGACGTGCGCGGCATCATCCGCGAGCACGCGAGCGCCGGCGCCACCGTCTTTCTCACCACTCACTACATGGAAGAGGCCGATGAGCTGTGCGATCGAGTCGCCTTCCTGGCAGCCGGCAGGATCGTCGCGCTCGATACGCCGCGTGAGCTCAAGCTGCGCTACGGCGAGCGCACCGCCACCGTCCTGCTGCATGACCGGTCGGAGCACGAGGTCCGTCTTGACGACGGTGGCGACGCCGCCCGCCTCGAGGCGTGGATGGCCGCCGGCGAGGTGCTCACCGTGCACTCCAACGAGGGCACCCTCGAGGACGTCTTCGTGAATCTGGCCGGGAGGCCGCTGTGAAGGGCGCGCGTGTCAACGCCATCTATCGCAAGGATCTGCGCGACGCGCTGCGCGACTCGCGCCTCATCGTCGCTCTGCTCATGCCGCTGCTCATCGGCCTTCTCTACAGCTTCATGTTCAAGGACGACACGAAGCCGACGGCCAAGCTCGGTGTGGTCGCGTCCACAGCGACGCGCTTGCCGGCCGCACTCGAGGCCGCGACGAAGGCGGCCGTACAGTTGAAGGTGCAGGCGTTTGCCGATCAGGCGGCGCTCACACAGCAGGTGCGCGACAAGAACGTGGACGTCGGCCTGATCGTCCCGAGTGGTTTCGACGAAGCCCTGACGGGCGGCGCGCCGCCAAGGCTCACGGTGATCCTGCCGGCCTCGCCGAGCTTCGGCGGAGACTACGTGGCGGCGATGCTGGACCGGGTGACGCAGTCGCTGGCGGGGCAGGCGCCGGCGGCGACCGTCACGCGGGTGATGCTCCCCGCAGCGGCAGGGACCTCAGACTCGGCCTTCGTCGCGCTTGGTGCGCGTAAGGCCTTCGTGCTGGTGGCCGTCATCCTCATGCTCGCGATGATCGCCGTCTACGCGCTCCCTGCGGTACTCACCGAGGAGACCGAGAAACGCACCGTGGAGGCGCTCACCCTTATCGCCTCCGACGCAGAAGTGATCGTCGCCAAGTCGCTCTTCGGCCTCACGTACTGCGTGATCTCCGTGCCGCTCATGCTCGCGATCACCCGGGTGGCGCCCGAGAACGTGGCGTTGTTTGTCGTGGACATCGTCCTGACGTCGGTGACCCTGGTCGGCCTCGGTCTGTTGCTGGGCGGGCTGATGCGCACCCAGACGCAGCTCAATACGTGGAGCACCGTCGCCCTGATCCCCCTTATGGCCCCCGCCATCGCCATTCAGCTGCCTTTGCCGGGCTGGGCCGAAACGCTCGTGTCCGTCCTCCCCACCGCGCAGACGATGCGGCTCGGGGTGAACGCTCTCGCCGGCCGCCAGCTGTTCGGCGCCGAGTGGCTCTCCGTGGCGATCATTCTTGGGTGGGCGGTGGTCGGCTACGGCCTCGTCTGGTGGCGTCTGTCGCGCCAGGAGACCGCCTAGCCTCCACACAAAGATCAACGCGACCCTCATCCGGCCGTAACCTGAGCAGGCGACACTGCCCCCTGTAGCCGGTGCGCCCGTGCGCCGGCCTTGCGGGAGGAGTGCCCATGGAGCTCACGGTTACGTGTCTCGTGTGCGGCCAAGACGTCGACCTGCAGCTGCAGATGGCTCTGTCCAAGGACGCGCCCTTTGGGTGCCCGTACTGTGACGAGGAAGTGGCGGAGGCGATTCGCGCCCACCATGCCGCAAGGTGGCGCCAGGTAGCCTGATCCGGTCATCCGGGCGAGAGACCGTCCTCGCCCGGTTCACGGGCGGGCCGGCGGCGCTTCCGACCGCCGGCCCGCCCGAGTAGGATGGCCGCATGCGCAGCGAAGACGGCCACCGCTTCCATGACGCCCTCGTCGTGGGCAGCCTGCTGGCGCCCGAAGGTGCCGCGGCCTACGGCGCGGCGATGCGCTGGTGGGGGTGGACGCCGGGAGATGCGGTGAATGAGGGGCCGCGCGGCGCCCGCGGACCCGGGCCTCCGATGCTGTTCATCACGCCGAAGCGCAAACAGGCCATGCGGCCCGAGCTTCTGGGCGTGCGCTTCGAGCTCGTGCTCGTCAAGCCCGAGCGCATGTTCGGGGCCGCCCTCCTCGGCGAGCCCGGGCTACGCATCCGCGTCTCCGACCCCGAGCGTACGGTGGTCGACATGTTCGACCGCAGCGACCTCTGCGGAGGCGTGCCTGCGGTCGCCGCCGCCCTCGAAACCGCCTGGCCGGCGCTCGACGCGGAGCGCCTGACCGGCTACCTCGAGCGCTTCGCCGGCGGCACCGTGCCGCGGCGACTCGGGTACGTCGTCGAGCGCCTCGGCCTGCTGCCGCCGGACGACCCCCTGCTCCAGCGCTGGCGCACGCTCCTCGGCGCCGGCTACTCGCTGCTCGAGCGCGGCGGCCCGGCGGAAGGGTCGTTCGTGCGGCGCTGGCGGCTCCGCGTGAACGTGCCCGGCCTGCGCGCCTGAGGCGCCCGTGCTCGCGGGGGCCCCCGGGCGCCGCTCGCGCGGGCCTCTTCGACACAGTGCTTGACAAGGTTCGTCGATGGCCTTAGAGTGAACAATGTTCACTAATCGGAATACTGTTCACCAGAGGAGGGACCGTGCCCCCGACGAGCCGCCAGGACAAGCGCCATCAGGAGACCCGCGACGAGATTCTGGGCGCCGCGCGCGCCCTCGTCGTCAAGAAGGGCGCGCGCAGCCTGACCGTGCGTGAGCTGGCCGGTCGCGTCGACTTCACGGCCCCTGCCCTCTACCGCTACTTCGAGAGTGGTAGGGACGAGATCCTGTTGGCGCTCGCCGCTGAGGACCTGGACCATCTCTCCGCGCACCTGCTCACCGTGCCCGACTCACTGCCGGTCGACGAGCGCCTCATCGAGCTCGGCCTCGCCTACATCCAGTTCGCCCGCGAGCACCCTGCGGAGCTCGACCTCCTGTTCGAGAGCTTGAGTGCGCTGTCGCGCAAGGCCCAGGACGAGAGCCTCGAGGTGCTCACGCCGACACCGCTCTTCCAGATCATCCAGGGCGTCCTCGAGGATGGCATCGCCCAGGGCGTGCTGCATGCCCGCAACGAGGACGACGCGATGCTCATGTGGCACGGCGCCTGGGCGCTCGTGCATGGGCTGGTGGCGGTTGAACGCACGCACCTGCACCACGAGGAACTGTTTCGGGCGCGCGCCCGCGACGTGCTGCGCGCCTTCGTGAATGGGCTGAAGACAGATTGGACGAGCGGCTGAGCCGCGAGCGGCGGGGGCAGCGTTGCCCCCTCATCCCCGGGAGACCGAGATGGCACGTACACCCATGACAGAGAAACTCGCCCGCACCTGTGCCCGCAGGCCCTGGCTGACGATCGCCGCGTGGTTCGCGATCGTCGTCGCGGCCGGCGGCCTGCTGGTCGCCTTTGGCGACTCCTTGCAGGCCGCCGACGACTTCATCGGTCACCCGGAGTCCAAGCGCGCCGAGGAGCTCCTCGCCGAGCGGCTCCCCGGTGCGGACGCCGACACCGAGATCGTCGTCGTGCGCTCGGACGGGCTGACCGTCTCCGACCCCGCCTTCGAGGCGCGCGCCCGGGAGCTGGCCGCCTCGATCCGCGCGCTCGGCCCGCGGGACGTGCGCAGCGTGGTCACCTGGTACGACGCGCAGGCGGCGGCGAAGGCGGCCGCGGCGCAAGCGGCGCCGTCCGAAGCCGACCCGGCGGCGCAAGAGGCCGCCGAGACCGCCGCCGCGGAGGCGGCGGCCCAGGCGGCGGCCCTCGTCTCGGCCGATCGGCGCACGACGATCATCCCGGTGACGATGGCGACAAGCTCAGGTACGGTCGACGAGCACATCGATGGCCTCTACGACCTCGCTCAGTCGGCCGACGGCAAGGACGGTTTCACCGTCGTCCTCACGGGCAGCGGCGCGTGGGAGCGCGACGCCGCGTCCGTCGCCGGCAGCGACCTGCGGCGCGGCGAGTCGATCGGCATCCCGATCGCCCTGGTGATCCTCATCGTCGTGTTCGCCTCGCTCGTCGCGGCTCTGGCGCCCCTGGGGCTCGGCGTCGTGGCGATCATCGTCGGCGCGGCGCTCACCGCCCTGCTCGGCGAAGGCTTCATGGTCTCGGTGTTCGCCCTCAACATCGTCATGATGATGGGCCTCGCCGTGGGCATCGACTACTCGCTGTTCATCGTCTCGCGGTTTCGCGAGGAGCGCGCGGCCGGCCGCGCGCTGCCCGACGCAGTCGGGCGGGCCGCGGCTACCGCGAGCCGCGCCGTCCTCTTCAGCGGCATTACCGTGGTACTGGCCCTGTGCGGCATGCTGGTCATGCCGTTCTCGATGTTCACCAGCCTCGGCGCCGGGGCGATCCTTGTCGTGATCGCCGCCGTGACGGCCGCCCTGACCCTGCTGCCGGCCGTGCTCACGCTGCTCGGCGACCGCGTGAACGCCCTGCGCCTGCCGCTCGGCCGCCTGGCGCGGAGGCACGGGCCGGCCGACCCCGCCGCCGGCTTCTGGGCACGCACGGCCGCGGCCATCATGCGTCGTCCGGTCGTGGGCCTGGTCATCGGCGCCGGCATCCTGGTGCTGCTCGCCGCGCCCGGCCTGACCATGCAGCGCGGCCAGTCGGGTGTCGCCGGTCTCCCTGAGAAGCTGGGGACGCGGCGTGGCTACGAGATCCTCACGGCTGAGCTCTCGGCGGGTCTCACGTCACCCATCCTCGTGGTCATTGACGGTGACCTCGGTGACCCGAGGGTCGCCGCCGCCGCCGAGAAGCTGCGCGCCGCGGCGACGGCCGACGACCGCTTCTCGGTCACCGGCTTCCAGCGCAGCGACGACGGCCGCCTGGGCCTGCTCAGCCTCGCCGTGAACAGCGATGCGACGGGTGCGGCTGCGGCCCGGTCGGTGCGCGAGCTGCGCGCCGACATCATCCCGGCGGCCACCGGTGGCGCTCCCGTGCGCGTGCTGGTCGGCGGCAGCCCGGCCGCGTTCGCCGACATGACCGACCTCGTCGACCTGTACACGCCGATCGTCATCGTCGCCGTGTTGCTGCTCAGCTGCATCCTGCTGCTGGTCGCCTTCCGCTCGCTGGTGATCGCCGTCAAGGCGGTGTTCATGAACCTGCTCAGCGTCGGCGCGGCTTTTGGACTGCTCACTCTGGTGTTCCAGAAGGGCGTGGGCGCAAGCCTGCTCGGCTTTCGCCAGGTCGACGTGATCGAGTCGTGGATCCCCCTGCTCCTGTTCTGCATTCTCTTCGGACTCTCGATGGACTACCAGGTGTTTCTGCTCAGCCGCATCCGCGAGCGGTACGACCGGTGCGGAGACACGACGGAGGCGGTCGCCTTCGGCATCCAGTCCACGGCCGGCATCATCACGGGGGCGGCGCTCATCATGGTCGCCGTGTTCGCCGGGCTGGCCAGCGGGGAGATGGTCATGTTCCAGGAGATCGGTTTCGGGCTCGCCGTGGCCGTGGCGCTCGACGCGACCCTGGTGCGCATCGTGGTCGTGCCCTCGACGATGGTGTTGCTCGGCCGCTGGAACTGGTACCTGCCGCGGTGGCTGGAGTGGCTGCCGCACGTCAGCCTGGACGAAAGGGCGGCGGAGCCCTCCGTGCCCGCCCCGACCTCCCGGCGACGCTGAGATCGCGGCTAGCCGAGCGCCTCGGCGGCGAACCGCCGCGCGAAGTCCCGCGCCGACTCAAGAGCTTCAGTGACGAGCGGGCCCTTCATATCGGTGACGAGGCAGCGCAGGACCTCGGGGTAGACGTCCACTCCTTGTGCCGTCAGCGCGTCCCTCAGCTTCACGCCGCCGCCGGGGTAGAACCATTTCTTGTTCTTCTCGTTCTCGGCGGGGTCGGCGTCGAGAGGCCCGTAGGTGTCGAAGACGAAGACGGGCCGCCCCGCCGCCGTCTTCGCATCCAGCTTCCTGGCGAAGCCGCGGGCGCGCCGACTCATCCTGGCCATGCGCGTGGGGCCGCCGATGCCGAGAAAGCCGGCGTCGGCGGCCGGCGGCTTGCGCAGGTCGAACTTCTGCTCGTGCAGATTCACGACGGTGACGTCGTGGCCGGCGGCGCGAAGCTCCTCAGCCAAGGCTTCGGCGACCTGGAGCGTGTTGCCGAAGTAGCTGTCGCAGGCGATGAGTCCGTTCATCACATCAGTATGGCGAAAACGACCGCCCCCGTCACGCCGCGGCGCCGCCGGGCGCGTCAGCGCCCGCCGGCGGCGACCAGGTACTCCTCCGCCTCGGGCCGGCGGCCGCCTCTGTCGAACGAGAGCGCGTGCCGGTATAGTTCGAGGTCCGCGTCGCCGACGCGCTCCCGCAGGCGCAGGCGGTCGGCCCACGTCTCGGTGACCATCGTCTCGACGTAGTCGTTGGGCCTGTTGAGATCCCGGTACACCGCCCAGTAGATGGCTCCGCGCCGGCGGCGTGCGGCGCCCAGCTTCTCCATGACGGCGAG
>JBAXRL010000090.1:0-8826 GCA_037131205.1 Actinomycetes bacterium
ATCCCGGCAGCGTCACGCGAGGCCCTGAGCGACAGAGCGGCGGCTATGGACGAACAGGCATTGACGGCCGCTGTCCGGCCCGTGCCATACTCTCGTGTCGACCAGGATGGTCGATCGTTCCCGGCAAGGACGCAGCGCGCCGACGTGCGCGGAGAGGAGCCCGGAGATGCAGGACGTGGGGAAGGCCACGGAAGCTGGACTGACCGCTCGGCGCGATCTTGCCGCGCTCTTCTCGCCGCGCTCGGTGGCCGTGGTCGGCGCCTCCGGCGACCGCTCCAAGTGGGGCGGCGACCTGACCGCGCGTCTCCTGCGCGCTCCGGCGGGGCGCCGCATCTTTCTGGTCAACCGCAAGGGCGGCGAGATCCAGGGCCTGCCGGCGCACACCTCTCTCCGTGATGTCGATGCGCCCGTGGACCTCGTCTTCCTTGCCGTACCGGCGGCGGGCTTCGACGCCGCCGTCGACGACGCTCTGGCGGTCGGCGCCAAGGCGCTCGTCGTGGTCACCGCGGGGCTCGGCGAGCTCGGCGCCGAGGGCCGGGTGCGGCAGGAAGGCGCCGTGGCTCGCGTGCGGGCCGCCGGCGCTCTGCTGGTCGGGCCCAACTGCCCAGGCGTGGCCGACACCACCACGGGCCTGAACGCCGTGGCCCTCCTCGACATTCCCGACGGCCCCATCGCCTTCATCAGCCAGAGCGGTGGCATCGGCGATGAGGTCGTGACGCGAGCGCACGATTTCGGGCAGGGGTTCACGCGCTTCGTGACGCTGGGCAATCAGGCCGATGTGGGCATCGCCGACGTGCTCTGGTCGCTGGTCGACCATGCGGAGACACGACTGGTGGCAGTGTACGCCGAGGATCTGCGCGACGGTCGGCGGCTCGCCGCCGGCGCCGCAGCCTGCGTGGCCGCCGGCAAGCCGGTGCTCCTGCTGGCGCCGGGCAGGAGCGCGGCGAGCTCCCGGGCGGCGCGTTCTCATACCGGATCCCTGACCACCGATGCGGCGGTCGTCGATGCCGTCTGCCGGGCTGTCGGCGCAGTGCGTGTGGAGACCCCGGAGGAGCTCGTCGAGACGGCGGTCGGTCTGCTTTCCGGGCGGCGTTCGCGGGGGCGGGCCGTCGCCATCACCAGCGACGGCGGCGGGCACAGCGCCATCGCCGCCGATGTCGTGGCCTCCGTCGGCCTTTCTGTGCCGCGCTTCTCCGACGACCTGAGGGCGCGCCTCGCCGCGCTGCTGCCGGTCAACGCGGCCCTCGACAACCCCGTGGACTTCGCCATCGCCTCCGTCGATCCGTCCGCCCATACACGGGTGGGTCGCGTGCTCGTCGAATCCGGCGAGGTCGACGCGCTGCTCGTGGCCGGCGAATTCGGCTACTGGGGAGCGCGCTTCCCCGAGCTGACCGACGAGGTGGAGCAGGAAGCGGAGGCCGCGCGCGGCCTGGCGGCCCTGGCTCACGACCAGGATTTCCCGGTGATCGTCTCCACCGTGAACAAGGGCCGCTCACCGGCCGTCGAGGAGTTGCTCTCGCGCGGCGTCCCGGTCTACCGGGAGATCCTCTCCGCAGCCCGGGTGCTCGCCCATCTGACCCGCCTCGCGGCGACCGCGCCCACAGGCTTGCCGCAATTGCCGCCGCCTTGCGCTGAGCGCCTCCTGGAAGACGACTACTGGTCGGCGCGTGGAGCTCTTGCCGCGGCCGGCATTCCGTTTGTGCCGGCGCATCTGGTACATGACACCGAAGAAGCCCTGGCCGCCGCGCGGGAGCTGGGGTATCCGGTGGCTCTCAAGGCGGTAGGCCTGCCGCACAAGAGCGACGCCGGGGGCGTGGCGCTCGGCATTCGCGACGAACCGCTGCTGCGCGTCGTGAGCGACGACATGCTGGCCCGCCTTGCCCCCGGCGCCATGACGGTGGAGCGCATGGCGCCCCTGGCGGACGGCGTCGAGGTGATCGTCGGCTGCCGGCAGGACCCACGCTTCGGCCCCGTCATGCTCGTGGGTCTCGGCGGCATCTACGCGGAGATCCTGAAGGACACGGTGGTCGCGCCGGCGCCGGTCGAGGAGGACGAGGCGGAGCGCCTGCTGGTCAGCCTGCGCGGCGCGGCGCTTCTGTGTGGGGCACGCGGTCGGCCGCGGCTGGACGTGGGCGCGGCGGCACGGGTCACCGCCGCCCTCTCCCGTTTCGCGGCCACTCACCCCGAGGTCGCGGAGGTCGAGGTGAACCCCGTGCTGGTCACGCCGACGACCGCAGTAGCGCTCGACGCGAGGATCGTGCTCGGCGGCTCCCGGGACGAGGCGTAGCGCGGGCGCTCAGGAGGAGCCGGCGGCGGCCGCGCCGTCCGGCCGCTCGCCGCTCCGCCTCGGCGGCGCGGCGCCCGTCGCCTGTCTTGGCGGGTCAGGGCGCCGCGGATTCTTCGGCCACGGCGACCGAGTCAGGCGTTCATCCCGACAATGCCGCTCGAAACCGCAGGTGAATCTCCTGTTTCGTTGACTTCACGGATGTTCTGCGGTATCACTGGCCCCGGAGCGCAGGACTGCGGATCCCCTAGTGACACGCTCGACATCCTTGGCGTGGTTTCATGCCCGCGGCAACGACTCTCGCTGGGGTCTTCCGGAGGAATGCCGGGGTCCAGGCGCCTGGTGCATTGACAGAATGGCGTGGTAGCTTCTACAGTTCGGTCCATTGTGGCTACTGTCTTCGCGGGTCGCCGAAGGACCATCGCCAGGATCGGCCAAGGGGGTAGTGTTCGCGCAACGCATCACGTGATGCTCGGGATGGCGCCGGCCGGGCGGCATCAGGCACTGCCGCCCATGACGACGATGGTCCGACAGGCAGACAAACCACAGGATCGGGGGACGGTATCGTGAGTGACCAGGAAGGCAAGTCTTCGTTCGATCTCGGGAAGCTCGGGGAGATCGTCAACAGCAAACGCCTCACGCGCCGCAGGGTGCTCCAGGGCGCCGCCGCGGCCGGCGCCGTCGCGGCGCTCGGTCCGGTCGCCTCCGCTTGCGGCGGGAGCTCGACCACCGACACATCCGCCTCGCCGTCGGCAGCCGCCGGCCCGAAGAAGGGCGGCTCTCTGCGCGTCGGCATCGTCGGCGGTTCGGCCAAGGACACGGCCGACCCGCACAAGGCCTCGTTCGAGCCGGACATCGCCATTCAGTACTGCATGTACGATGGGCTCACGGCGTTCGATGACAACGCCCAGGTGGCCAACCATCTGGCCGAGGAGATCACGCCCAACGCGGACGGCTCGGTCTGGACGTGCCGCCTGAAGCCCGACCTCACCTGGCAGGACGGCAAGCCCGTGACCGCCGACGATGTCGTCTACTCGTTCGAGCGCATCGTCGACCCCAAGGATCCGAAGACGGCCGTGGCATCGCTGACCGGCCTGAGTCCCGGCGGCACGGTGAAGATCGACGACCTCACGGTCGAGTTCCGCATGGACCCGCCGAACGTGCTGCTGCCTGAGGGTCTCGCCTTCCGCGGCAGCCAGCTCGTGCCGGTCGACTTCGACCCCAAGAACCCGATCGGCTGCGGTCCCTTCAAGCTCACCGGCTTCAGGCCGGGCGAGCAGTTCACCTTCGCTCCGTTTGCGGAGTACTGGGACGGGAGCCCGTGGGTCGACGACCTCACGCTCGTCGAGTTCGCCGACGAGACGGCGCGCGTGAACGCTCTGAGCAGCGGCGAGATGGAGGCCATCTCGCAGCTCCCGATGACCCAGGCCAGCGTGATCGAGGGGACGAGCGGCCTCATGCTGCTCAACGCCGAGACCGGCGCCTGGCGCCCCTTCACCATGCGCATCGATGTCAAACCATTCAGCGACGTGCGCGTGCGCCAGGCGTTCCGCCTGATCGTCGACCGTCAGCAGATGGTCGACCAGGCGTACAACGGCTTTGGCGCGATCGGCAACGACATGTACGCGCGGTACGACCCGGGCACGCCCGACCTGCCCCAGCGCATGCAGGATCTCGAGCAGGCCAAGTCGCTGCTCAAGCAGGCCGGGTACGAGGGCCTCGCGGTCGAGCTTGTCACCTCCGCCGGCGCCCTCGGGGCCGACGAGGTCGCGGCGGCGCAGGTCTTCGCCGAGCAGGCCAAGGGCGCCGGCGTCACCGTCAACGTCAAGAAGACCGACTCCGGCGTCTTCTACGGCGAGGACTACCTGAGCTGGCCGTTCGCCCAGGACTTCTGGTACACCCGCAATTACCTCTCGCAGGCCGGCCAGGCCACGATGCCCGGGGCGCCCTACAACGAGACCCACTGGAAGAACGACAAGTGGCTGGCGATCGTCAAGGAGGCCTTCGGCACCGTCGACGAGGCCAAGCGCAACGAGCTCATCGGCCAGGCGCAGGAGATCGAGTTCAACGAGGGTGGCTACATCATCTGGGCGTGGCGCAACCAGGTCGATGCCTACTCCGACAAGATCGCCGGCCTGATTCCGTCAAAGCTCGGCGTCCCGCTGGGTAATTTCGGCTTCACGGGCGTCTACTTCGTGTGAGGCCCGTCCATCAGATCACAACAGGCGGCGGGCGCCCGCATTCCCCCTGGCGCCCGCCGCCGGCGTCGGCCGCGCCGCCTGACGGCGAGCGGCGACAACCCGTGACGTCCTCGGCTGTCGGTGCCCGCGCGGCGGTCTTGACAAGGGTGTCCCTGTGTTCATACTCGCCAGGTGGTTAACCCCGTGGTCAATACGGCATTGTTCCACCGCCGGTCCGCTGCCGTTAACGGATGGAGGTGAACGGTTCCTGTGCCGCCGCTCCTGAAACTCATCATGATCCGGCTCGGCTTGGGGATGCTGACGTTGCTCCTGGTCTCGATCGTCGTCTTCGTCGCCACGCAGGCCCTGCCCGGCGACACGGCCCGCGCGATTCTCGGCAAGGAGGCGGCCAATGTGGAGCGCTACGAGGCGCTGCGTGAGCAACTCGGGCTGAACGAGCCCGTCGCCCAGCAGTACGTCGCCTGGCTGGGCGGTGTGCTCACCGGCGACTTCGGCAACTCGCTCGTGCAGGACAAGGCAGTCACCGAACTGCTCTCCCGGCGCGTCGCCAACACCGCCGTGCTGGTGCTGATCGCAGCGTTGCTGAGCATCCCCATCTCGCTGCTCCTGGGCTCGATCACCGCCCTTCGTCGAGATACGAAGTTCGACGTCTCCGTCTCGATCGGCAGCCTCTCGCTGGCCGCCCTGCCGGAGTTCGTCATCGGCATCGTCCTGATCATGCTGTTCGCGACCCAGGTCTTCAATTGGCTCCCCGCGGTGTCTCGCATCGACCCCGACGTGCCGATCTACCAGCAGCTCGAACTCTTCATCCTGCCGGCGCTCACGCTGACGCTGGCGGTGGCGCCGTACATCACGCGCATTCTGCGCGCCAGCACGATCGAGGTGCTCGAAAGTGAGTACGTGATGATGGCGCGACTCAAGGGCCTCTCCGAACGCCTCGTGCTCAACCGGCACGCGCTCCCCAACGCGCTGGCCCCGGCGCTCCAGGTCACGGCGCTCAACCTCGCCTGGCTCGCCGGCGGCGTCGTCGTGGTCGAGTACCTCTTCGGCTTCCCGGGCATCGGCTCGGCCCTGGTCGACGCCGTCGCCAACCGCGACATGCCCATGGTGCAGGCCATCTGTCTCCTCATCGCCACCGTCTACGTGATCGCCAACCTCACGGCGGACATCCTCACCATCCTCGTCAGCCCGCGACTGCGGACTGGTTTGCGATGAGCGACGAGATCATGGTCAGCGACTCCGAGCTCGTCGAGCCCCCGGTCGTTCACGGCGATCGGCACCCTTCAGAGTGGCTGATGACCATCCGCGAAGCGTGGCGCATGCGGCGCACCAAGGTCGGCGTCGGTATCTTCGCGTTCATCGTGCTGCTCGCCGTGGTCGGCCCCTGGATCGCCCCCTATTCGCCGACCGAGTTCCTGGCGAAGCCCTTCTCCGCCCCCGACCCCCCGAGGATGTGGCTGGGCAGCGACTACATCGGCCACGACGTGCTCACGCGGGTGCTCTACGGCGGCCGCACCGTCATCCTGCTCGCCCTCGCGGCCACCGTGATCGGCCTCGGCCTCGGGGTGACCCTGGGGCTCATCACCGGCTACGCGCGGCGCTGGATCGACGAGTCCATCATGCGTATCCTCGACGTCGTTCTCGCCTTCCCGCAGATCGTCTTGACGCTGTTGTTCGTCTCGATCCTCGGCCCCAGACTCTGGCTCATCGTGCTGATGGTCGGCATCTCGCACGCGCCGCGCATCGCCCGCGTTTGCCGTGCCGCGACGCTCGAGGTGGCGCAGCGCGACTTCGTGCACGCCGCCGAGGCCCTGGGCGTGGCGCGTACAAAGATCATCTTCAACGAGATCCTGCCCAGCGTCACCAGCCCGTTGCTCGTCGAGTTCGGCCTGCGGTTGACCTACTCGATCGGTCTCATCGCGGCGCTGTCCTTCCTCGGGTTCGGTCTGCAACCGCCGGCGGCCGACTGGGGCCTGATGATCAACGAGAATCGCATCGGTATCGTCATCCAGCCGTGGCCGGTCTTCGTGCCGGTCCTCCTCATCGGCATCCTGACGATCGGCACGAACCTGATTGCCGACGGGCTGGGACGCGCGTTGATCGGTATTGAGCGCGACACGGGGGTGGAGTGATGGAGACCGCGACCACCGCCGGCCCCGCGACGAGCTCGGAGCACGACGTCATCCTCAGCGTCGAGGGCCTGCGCATCGTACTGGATCCCTCGGGCGTGGACATCGACGACCAGGTCACTCTCACGATCCGCCGCGGGGAGGTGCTGGGTCTCGTCGGCGAATCCGCCTCCGGCAAGACCACCGTCGCCACCAGCCTGCTCGACTACCAGCGTCGCGGCGCCAGGATTGCCGGCGGGCACGTCGAGATCGACGGGCAGGACGTCCTGTCCATGAGTCCGGCGGCATTGCGCGCCATGCGCGGCGGCGCGATCAGCTACGTTCCGCAGGACTCCTCGGCGGCGCTCAACCCGGCGCTGCGCATCGGCACGCAGCTCATGGAGATCCTCGAGGCGCACGGGTTCGGCTCCTCCGGGGCCGAACGCGAGGCACGCCTCGCCGAGATGATGGCCGAGGTCCTGCTGCCGTCCGACAGGGCGTTCCTGCGGCGGTACCCCCACCAGCTGTCCGGGGGCCAGCAGCAGCGCGTGGCCATCGCCATGGCGTTCGCCAATCGGCCCATGGTCATCGTCCTCGACGAGCCGACCACCGCTCTGGACGTGACCACGCAGGCACACGTGCTCGACACGATCCGCGATCTCACCAGGTCGTACGGGGTGGCGGCCCTCTACGTCACTCACGACCTCGCCGTGGTGGCCAACCTCGCCGACCGCATCGCCGTCCTGTATGCCGGCAGGTTGGTCGAGATCGGCACCCGCGACGAGCTCTTCGCCGCCGGCCAGCACCCCTACACGCGCAAGCTCCTCGCATCCATCCCGGACATCACCGGCGTGCGCGCCTTGCGCGGCATCCCCGGCTGGGCGCCGCGCCCCGGTAAGCGACCCAGCGGGTGCGCTTTCACCCCCCGCTGCGATTGGGCGGTCGACCGCTGCAGCGAGGAGTTCCCACCCGTGGAGGGGCCGACCCCGGAGCATCGTGTGCGCTGCTGGCGCTGGCGCGAGGTGGGCGCTCAAACGGCTCGGCAGGACGTCGTGCTGCGTGACAAGACGGGCGCTCTCCGCGAGGCACAAGAGGCCACGGTCATCGGCGTGCGCGACCTCACCGCGTTCTATCAGCGCAAGGAGACGCTGCACGGGATCAACATGAGCATCTGCGAGCGTCGCTGCCTCGCCCTGGTGGGGGAGTCGGGCTCCGGCAAGACGACCCTGGCGCGCTGCATCGCCGGTCTGCACCCGCATAAGATCGTCGGCGACATCGAGTACGGGGGCGTGCCTCTGGCGCGGGATGCCCGCGGCCGGCCGCGCGCGACTCGGCAAGCGATCCAGTACATTTTCCAAAGCCCCTACAGTTCGCTCAACCCGCGCAAGACGATACGCCAAATCGTGTCGCAGCCCCTCCGGGTGTTCTTCGACCTGTCGCGCAGCGAGATGGAGGGACGCATGGCGAAGGCGCTGGAGCAGGTCGCTCTCGACTCGTCCCTCCTGAGCCGGTATCCCGACCAGCTCTCCGGCGGCGAGCGCCAGCGGGTGGCCATCGCTCGCGGCCTGGCGGCTGAGCCTACAATGCTTATCTGCGACGAAGTGACCTCGTGGCTGGACGTCTCCGTGCAGGCCGCGGTCATCGAGCTGCTCGCCGCGCTGCAGCGCGACATGGGCCTCTCCATGCTGTTCGTGACCCACAACCTGGCGCTGGTGCGGAGCATCGCCCAGGAAGTCGCGGTGATGAACGAGGGCCGCATCGTGGAGTACGGCCTCGTGGACGCCGTGCTCGAGGATCCGCAGGCCGACTACACGAGGAAGCTCCTGTCGGACACGCCGACGATCTGAGCAGGTCCGGGTCAGGGCCGCGCGCCGCGCCTGCACTTCGAAGCTGAAGGAGGCTCCTGTGCGCGCACGCACCACGTGGCTGAGCGAGGCCGAGAAGACGCTTGTCGTGGACGAGGCCCTGGCGCTCCTCGAGCGCGTGGGCATGCGCATGAGCGGCTCGCGGGCGCTGGAGTCGCTGGCCGCGGCCGGCGCCGCGGTGGATTCCGCGAGCGGCATCGTGCGCTTCCCCCCCGGCCTCGTGCGCGAAGCCGTCGAGCAGTGCTCTCGTGAGGTCCTCATGGCGGGCGCGACGCCGGCGCAGGACGTCCTGCTCGCCGACGGGGAGGCGCCCCACTTCTGCTCCTCCGGCTGCGCCGCCTTTGTGCTCGACCACGAGACCGGCGAGC
>JBAXRL010000091.1:0-8812 GCA_037131205.1 Actinomycetes bacterium
CGGTACTTCCAACGGTATCGTTGGAAGTACCGCCAACGGAATACGGTCACACAGCGCCTATGCCGGGGGCGGCGACCACGGCCTTCCGCGGCTGCGCCTCACGGAAGACCATGCCGCGGCTGCCGGAGCCGCGGCGCCTGAAGCGCACGACGAGGCGTGCGGGCAATCGAGCCGCGGCCGGTGAAGGTGGCGACGGGAGGACTGTGTTCCCCGCGGATGCGGCGGAGGGCAGAGAGTGGTGCGTTGGTGCGCCTGCACCAGGAGCCAGTGCGGTCGGTGTCGTCGGCGCACCACAACGCCGAATCGCCTATCTACCCTCTACGTACGCTCGGGGCGCCGGGGCGCGCCGCCGGGCGCGGTCGGCTCTCACGGGCGCACCGCGACCCGCGGCCGGTGCATACGAGCTCTTCTCCCATCAACCGCGGCCCGGGAAAGCGAACTGGCGCTGTCATCAGGAATAGGGTGTTCACCCTATTGCGATGGGTTGATAACCTCATATGTACTTGCTGCAAATCTGGGGCTATGACCTGGTCCGTCAAATTTTGAGCCGCGGAGGCATCTATGAGGACCGGCGTGTATCTCTGTCAGACGGGCACGGGCGACCTGGACGCCGTCGACCTTCACTCGGTCGTCAACTATGCCGGCAACCTCCCAAATGTGGAGATGGTCAAGGATCTGGGCACCATGCCGGCCCTCGACATCGAGGCGCTGGTCGCCGAGATTCGCGCCCACGACCTGCAGCGAGTGGTCATCGCCGGCGACTCCCCGGGCTTTTTCAAGCCGGCGTTCACGACCGCGATGAACAACGCCGGCGGCGACCCCTCGGAGGTCCGGCTCGCCTCGTTTCGCCAGCACGGCGCCTCATTCGGCATCGGCACCGTGCGCGCCAAATCGGTGCTCGCCTGCGCGACCTTCGGCGTGCCGTATGGGCTGGCCGCCGTCCCCGACACGACCGCCACACATCCCGGCACGGTCGTCATCGGCGCCGGCATCGCCGGCATCCAGGCCGCCCTCGAGATCGCCGACGCCGGCAAGCAGGTCTTTCTGGTCGAGCGCACCGGCACCATCGGCGGCCACATGGCGATGTTCGACAAGACCTTCCCGACCCTCGACTGCGCCGCCTGCATCCTCACCCCGAAGATGGTGGCGGTGGGGCAGCACGAGATGATCGACCTGATGACCTACGCGGAGGTCGAGGAGGTGTCGGGCTCGCCGGGAGACTACATCGTCAAGGTGCGCAAG
Source organism: Actinomycetes bacterium (assembly GCA_037131205.1). Taxonomy (GTDB): domain Bacteria; phylum Actinomycetota; class Thermoleophilia; order UBA2241; family UBA2241; genus CAIXSE01. Next base: position 1,243 of record JBAXRL010000091.1, read on the forward strand.
AAGGCGCGCCGCGTGGACGTGCGCGCCTGCGTGGCCTGCAACGTCTGTACGGAGGTCTGCCCTCAGCGCGCGCCCAGCGAGTTCGACAGTGGCATCGCCGAGCGCAAAGCGATCTATATACCTTTCCCACAGGCGGTGCCCAACGCCTACCTTGTGGATGGGCCGAGCTGCACCTACGTGCAGAGCGACGGCGCCAAGTGCGGCGTGTGCGCCAAGAAGTGCCCCAAGGGCTGCATCGACCTCGATCAGGTCGATGAGATCGTCGAGCTCGAGGTCGGCAACGTCGTCCTCGCCCTGGGCTACGACGTCTACGACGCCAGGAAGATCGAGCGCTACGGGTACGGCGTCCTGCCCAACGTGCTCACGGCGCTCGAGTTCGAACGCCTGACAAACGCCTCCGGGCCCACGAGCGGCAAGATCGTCACCAAGACCAAGCGCTTCGACAAGCGCAGAAAGCTCGAAGAGTGGGTGTTTGACGCCGAGGATGGCGCGCCTCCCACGAGCGTCGCGATCATCCACTGCGTGGGCTCGCGCGACGCCAACCACAACGCCTACTGCTCGCGGGTGTGCTGCATGTACTCGCTCAAGTTCGCCCACCTCGTCAAGGAGAAGCTGCCCGACGCGGATTGCTATGAGTTCTACATCGACATGCGCGCCTTCGGCAAAGGCTACGAGGAGTTCGCCGACCGCATCAAAGCCGAGGGGACCTTCGTCGTGCGCGGCCGCACGGCCAAGGTCACCGCGCAGGACGGCCGCATGGTCATCAGGGGCGAAGACATCGTCAGCGACCGCATGGTCGATTTTCCCGTGGACATGGTGATCCTGGCCGTCGGCCTGGTGCCCGCCGCCGGGGCCGCCGAGCTCGCCCTTCGGTTGGGTATCCAGACAGACACGGACGGCTGGTTCAGCGAGCTGGACTACAACTCCGACCCCACCGACACGGAGCGTGGCGGCATCGCCGTGGCGGGCGTCTGTCAGGGGCCCAAGGACATCCCCGACACCGTCGCCCAGGCGGCGGCCGTGGCCGCCGGCGCCCTCAAGAGCATGGCCCTCGGCCGCGGCCTCGACAGCCGCGCCAGCGTGTCGCTCAGCGACATCGAGGCGCGGGCCGCCGAGCTCACCCGGGTCTAAGGAGGATCGAGCATGGCCATACGCGCCAATCCCAAGCTGATCACCGAGCTCGAGATCTACGGGGCGCAGGACGTCTCCAAGTGCTACCACTGCGGCAACTGCTCGGCGATCTGCCCCTTCTCGAAGGAGCCCTACATCTTCCCGCGGCGCTCGATGCGCTCGTTGCAGATGGGGCTCGAAGCCAAGCTGGAGAGCGACCTCGAGCCCTGGCTCTGCTACTACTGCGGCGAGTGCTCGGCGGAGTGCCCCCGCGACGCCGAGCCCGGCGAGACCATGATGAGCCTGCGCCGGTGGCTCACGGCGCGCTACGATTTCACGGGCATCGCGCGCCTGTTCTACCTGTCGGCGAAGGCCGAGATACTGGCGGTGATCCTCGTCGCGCTGATCACCGGCGCCGGCTTCCTGCTCTACGGCTTCTCGCAGGGAAGCATCACCCAGTACAACGGCCCCGACGCCTTTCTCCCGGCCTCGAGCATCCACATCTTCGACTGGATCCTGGCGGCGGTGCTGCTCGCTCTGCTGCTCACCAACTGCGCGCGGATGTGGTGGTTCACGGTGGGGCGTGACACGAAGGTCCACGTGCCCCTCAGCGCGTACATCACGAAGATCTACCTGCTGCCCATGCACTTCTTCACCCAGATGCGCTACGCCAGATGTGAGCAGAAGCGGCCCTGGGTCATCCACCTGGTGCTCATGCTGAGCTACGTGACGATGCTGGTCCTCATCATGTTCTTCCTCGCGCCCATGTGGTCGGGGCCGGCCATCGACTGGCGCGTGCACGTCTTCGGCCTGGCGGCCACCGCGGGCCTCCTCGTGACGACGATCGTCTTTCTGCGTAAACGCCTCAAGAAGACGGAGGTCCAGTACCAGCACTCCCACGAGACAGACTGGATGTTCCTCGTCCTGCTCATCGTCGTGGCCGCCACCGGCCTGATGCAGTTCACGCTGCACCGGGTGGGACTCGAGACCGCCGCCAACATCAACTACGTGATCCACATGATGGCGGTCGTGCCGATGCTGCTGCTCGAAGTGCCCTTCAGCAAGTGGTCCCACATGGCCTACCGTCCGCTGGCGATGTACTTCGCCGATCTGAAGACCGAGGCCATGGTCAGCAAAGAACGCGAGGCCGTCCGCGCCCCGCAGGCGGCCTGAGAGGAGAGCGGGATGGAAGACCTCAAGATCGGCGTCTTTGTCTGCAACTGCGGCACGAACATCGCCAAGGTCATCGACTGCGACGCCGTCATCGATTCCGTCGAGCGCCTGCCCTACGTGGCCGTCGCGCGCACCTACAAGTACATGTGCTCCGACCCGGGGCAGGACATGATCCAGGCCGACATCCAGGAGTACGGTTTGGACCGGGTCGTCGTGGCCGCCTGCAGCCCGCGCATGCACGAGCCGACGTTTCGCAAGGCCCTGCAGAAAGCCGGCCTCAACCCCTACTTTCTGGAGATGGCCAACATCCGCGAGCAGTGCAGCTGGGTACACGACGACCCGCTCGCCGCCACCGAGAAAGCCGCGGCGCTCACGGCGGCCGCGGTGATGCGCGTGGCGCATCATGAGGCGCTCGAACGCCGCTCCGTGGACATGTGCCCCAACACCCTGGTCATAGGCGGCGGCATCGCCGGCATGAGCGCCGCCCTCGACCTCGCCGACGCGGGCAACCGCGTCTACCTGGTCGAGCGCAGCGACCACCTCGGCGGCAACGTGGCGCGCGCCGACCTTACGGCGCCGTACCTCGACTCCGCGCGAGACATGCTCACCGAGCGGGTCACGCGCGTCGTCCGGCACCCCAATATCGACGTGCTCCTGGAGTCGCAGGTCCGCAAGGTCGACGGCTTCGTCGGCAACTTCCAGACGACCATCCGCGGCAAGGCGGACGACGGCGCGCCCAGCGACCGCGTCTACGACATCGGCAGCGTCATCGTCTGCACTGGCTACAAGGAGTTCGACGCGTCCCGCATCACGCACTACGGGTACGGCAAGCTGCCCAACGTCGTGACCTCGTTCGAGCTCGAGAAGATGCTGCGCGCCGGCCGCGTGACGACCAAGGACGGCAAGATCCCACAGTACGTGGCCATCATCCACTGCGTGGGCAGCCGCAACCTCGAGTTCCACGCCTACTGCTCGCGGGTGTGCTGCATGACGGCGCTCAAGTACGCCCACGAGATCAAGTCCGCCGTCCCCGGCGCCTACGTCAGCGACATCTACATCGACATGCACGCCTTCGGCAAGGGGATGGAGGACTTCTATCGGCGCAGCTCGGAGATCAAGACCCTCTTCCTGATGTACGAGAAGAACGACTACCCGGTGATCCGCAAAGCCGACGCCACGGACGACTGCGACATGCTCATCGAGGTCAACGAGATCCTTTCCGGCGAGACCATCGAGCTGCCCGCCGACCTCGTCGTGCTGATGGTCGGCATGGAGGCGCGCGAGGACTCCGCGGAGGTCGCGCACCTCGTGAACATCAGCCGCGACAAGGACGGCTGGTTCATCGAGAGTCATCCCAAGCTCGACCCTGTGGCCACCACCACCGACGGCGTCTACATCGCCGGCGCCTGCCAGGCGCCCAAGGACATCCCCGACTCGGTGGCCCAGGCGCGCGCCGCGGCGGCCAGGATCCTGGCCCGCACGGCGCGCGGCAGGATCGAGATCGACGCCGTGTTCGCCGAGGTCGACGAGGAAAGGTGCTCGGGCTGCCGCATGTGCAACGAGCTCTGCCCGTACGTGGCCATCGAGTTCGACGCGGAGACGCGGCGCAGCCATGTGATCAGCGCCCTCTGCAAGGCGTGCGGCGCCTGCGCCGCGGCGTGCCCTTCCGGAGCCATCTCGGCGCGCCACTTCACCGACAGGCAGATCTTCGCCGAGATCGAGGGGGTGCTGGCATGACGTTCGAGCCCAGGATCGTCGGCTTTCTCTGCAACTGGTGCTCGTACACCGGCGCCGACCTGGCCGGCACCAGCCGCATCCACTACGCGCCCAACGTGCGCATCATCCGCGTGATGTGCTCGGCGCGCATCGACCCCACCTTCGTGCTCAAGGCGCTCCACGACGGCGCCGACGGGGTGCTGATCTGCGGCTGCCACCCCGGCGACTGTCACTACTCCGAGGGCAACTACAAGATGATGCGCCGCTACCCGCTGCTCAAGAGCCTGCTCGCCGACTACGGCATCGAGGACGAACGTGTGCGCCTCGAGTGGATCAGCGCCAGCGAGGGGCAGCGCTTCGCCGACATCGTCAACGACATGACGGAGCGCGTGCGCGCCCTCGGGCCCAGCCCGGTGAAAGCGGCGCTCGAAGCAGACCTGGCGGAGAGGTGAGACGTGCCTGACGACAAGCTGCAGATCGCGATCTACTGGGGCGCCGCCTGCGGCGGCTGCGACGTCTCCATCCTCGACACCGACGCGTTCATCCTCGACATCGACAAGGCCGCCGACATCCTCCTGTGGCCCATCGCCACGGACGGCAAGTACAAGGACATCGAGGCGCTGGCCGACGGCCACCTCGACGTGACCATCATGAGCGGCGCCGTGCGCAACTCCGAGAACGAGCACATGGCCCACCTGCTGCGCCAGAAGAGCAAGCTGTTCGTGGCCTACGGCTCCTGCGCCTACATGGGCGGCATCCCGGCGCTCGCCAACCTGGCGCCCCGCGAGGAGATCATCGCGCGCGCCTACCTCAACAACGCGTCCCTTGAGCCGGGCAATACGACGGTGCCGCGGCCGCGCACGTCGCTGAACGGCTACGACCTCGAGCTGCCCGAGTTCTACCCGCGCGTCTACAAGCTGGACCAGGTCGTGGACGTGGACTACTACGTCCCCGGCTGCCCGCCGCAGCCCGGCCAGGCTCAGGCCGCCATCACCGCCCTCGTCATGGCGCTCACCGGGCAGGCAGAGGCGCCTCCCAAGGGCAGCGTGGTCGGCGCCTACGAGCGCGCCCTCTGCGACGACTGTACGCGCACCAAGTCCGAGGAGAAGAAGGTCAAGCGCTTCTACCGGCCGTGGCAGATCATGCAGGACCCGGCGGTGTGCCTCATGGAGCAGGGCATCCTGTGCGCCGGTTCCGCGACGCGCTCGGGCTGCGGCGTGCGCTGCCCCAACAGCGGCATCCCCTGCCGCGGCTGCTACGGTCCGGCGCCCGGGGTCGTCGACCAGGGGGCCAAGCTGCTCTCCGCGGTCGCGTCGATCATCGACAGCAAGGAGCCGGACGAGATCGACGAGATCCTGCTCACGCTGCCCGACTTCACGAGCTTTGCCAACCGCTACAGTGTCGCGGCCTCCCCCCTGCAAAGGAGCCACCGGCGATGACGACTCAGATCAGCATCGATCCCATCACCCGTCTCGAGGGCCACGGCAAGATCGACATCTACCTCGACGACGACGGAGCCGTCGCAGACACCTTCTTCCAGATCCCCGAGCTGCGCGGCTTCGAACGCTTCGTGGTCGGGCGGCCCATCGAAGAACTGCCGCGCATCGTCACGCGCATCTGCGGCGTGTGCCCGGCGAGCCACCACATGGCCAGCGCCAAGGCCGTGGACGGGTGCTTCGGCGGCGAGGTCGCGCCGCTCGCCCACAAGTTGCGCGACATGTACTACCAGGCCCATTTCATCCACAGCCATATCGCCCATTTCTACGCCTTGGCAGCGCCCGATTTCGTGCTCGGACCCGACGCCGACCCGGCGACGCGCAACATCCTCGGCGTGGTCCACAAGGTGGGCCTCGAGGTCGGGGGCGCAGTCATCGGCGCGCGCAGCAAGGCGCAGGAGATCCAGCGCATCATCGGCGGCCGCAACACGCAGGACATCTGGTGCCTGCCGGGCGGCGTGGCCAAGGGCCTCAAGCCCGAGGAGCTCGAACAGATCCGCCCGTGGGTCGACGAGCTCTACGACTTCACCCAGTTCTCGCTGCAGCTCTTCCGCGACGTCGTGCTCGGCAACGCCGGCTACGTGGACCTCATCGTCAACGGGCCGTACACGCTCGACGTGCACAATATGGGGCTGGTCGACCAGAACAACGCCCCCAACTTCTACGACGGCCAGGTGCGCGTCGTCGATTTCGAGGGCGCCGAGATCTGCCGGTACAAGGCGGAGGAGTACGCGGACTATGTGGCCGAGCATGTGGAGTCGTGGACCTACCTCAAGTTCCCGTACCTGAAGAAGCGCGGCTGGAAGGGCTTCGTGGAGGGCCTCGACACGAGCCTCTACTGCGCCACGCCGCTGGCGCGGCTCAACGTCGCCGACCGCATGGCCACGCCGAAGGCCCAGGAAGCGTTCGACGAGATGTTCACCACGCTGGGCGGTCATCCCACGCGCGCCCTGCTCGCCAACCACTGGGCGCGTCTCGTGGAGATGGTGCAGAACGCCGAGACGCTCAAACGGTACTGCGACGACCCGGAGATCACGGGCACGGAGTTTCGCGTGATCCCGCAGCAGGTCACCGGCGAGGGCGTCGGCATCGTCGAGGCGATGCGCGGCACGCTCACCCACCACTACACCTGCGACGAGCGCGCCATGTGCACCAGCGCCAATCTCATCGTGGGGACGACCAACAACAACGCCCCCATCCAGATGGTGACCAAAAAGGTCGCCGCCAGCCTGATCAAGCCGGGCACGGAGCCCGATCAGGGCATCCTCAACATGATCGAGATGGCCTTTCGCGCCTTCGACCCCTGCTACAGCTGTGCGACGCACAGTCTGCCGGGGCAGATGCCGCTGCAGGTCGATGTGTACAAGGGCGGCGAGCTCTACCGCGAGTTCCGCCGCTGCTGCTGAGCGCGGTCGAGGTCCGCAGAGATGTCCGCACAGCACTCATACCAGGCGATACGCTCGCGGAATAGCGGGGCGCCGGCCCGCGGCCGGCGCCCCGCGCGCACCGTGATCCTCGGGATGGGCAACCCCATCCTCAGCGACGACGCCGTCGGCATCGTGCTCGCCTCTGCCCTCAAACCGCAGCTCGAGGACATCCCCGGCGTGGACGTCGTCGAGGAGTGCTGCGTCGGTGGTCTCAATCTGCTCGACGCGATCGAGGGGTACGACCGCCTCATCGCTCTCGACTCGATCAAGACCATCGGCGGCGTGCCCGGCGCCTGGTACGCCTTCGACGCCACCGCCCTGCGCGAGACCATGAACCTGCGCAACGTCCACGACGCCAACTTCGCGACTGCTCTCGCCCTGGGCCGTCACCTGGGCATGCACCTGCCCGAAGACAGGCGCTGTCACGTGGTGGCCGTCGAGATCGCCGACAACATGACCTTCTCCGAGAGCCTCAGCCCTGCGCTTGAGGCCGCGCTCCCGAGGATCGTCGCGGACGTGAGGACGCACATCCTCATGACGCTGGCGGCCTGAGGCGGCCGCGCCGGCGCCGCGGGAACGTCCGGGTGGCGCTCAGGGCCTATCCCGCCAGGGATGTGCGTGCGGGGCGTTCGTGGACCGAGCGGGGCG
>JBAXRL010000092.1:0-8790 GCA_037131205.1 Actinomycetes bacterium
CCGAGACCACCTGACGTCACCCGGCGCTCCGCCCAGACACCCGTGGATCGCGACAGGATAGAGCAGGGCGCCCGCCTCATCCTCGAAGGCATCGGCGAAGGCCCGGCGCGCGCCGGGCTCGTCGGCGCGCCGCGCCGCGTCGCCGACATGTACGCCGACATCTTCTCGGGCATCGGCGGCCCGGACCCGGCCGAGCTGCTGGTGGCCATGGCCGGCGACCACCACCGCGAGATGGCGATCATCCGCGACACCGACTTCTACTCGGTCTGCGGGCGCCACCTGCCGCCCTTCGCGGGGATGGCCCACGTGGCCTTGTCCATGCGCGGCGTGCGCACTCCGGGGACGCGCACCGTGACGAGCGCCGCGCGCGGCCTGATCCAGTCGCACGACGCCACCCGCGCCGCGGCCTTCTCCCTCATCAGCTCGCCGCGCTGAGCGCGCTCGCCGTGCCGGCCCAGCCGACCTGCGCTCTCGACCTCTCCTTCCCGTGCATCATGGGCGTGGTCAACGTCACCCCCGATTCGTTCTCCGACGGCGGCCGCTTCTTCGCCGCCGACGACGCGCTCGCGCAGGGCCTCGCCCTGGCGCGCGAGGGCGCGGCGCTCGTCGACATCGGCGGCGAATCCACGCGCCCCGGCGCGGACCCGGTGGCGGAGGACGAAGAGCTGCGCCGCGTGCTGCCGGTGGTCGAGGCTCTGGCCGGGCGCGTCGGCGTGCCGATCTCGGTCGACACGATGAAGGCCGAGGTGGCGCGCCGCGCTCTGGCCGGCGGCGCCGCGCTCATCAACGATGTGAGCGCCCTGCGCTTCGACCCCGGCATGGCCGCCGTGATCGCCGAGGCGGGCTGCCCGGTCTGCCTCATGCACATGCACGGCGAGCCCAGGACGATGCAGGACGCTCCGCGCTACGACGATGTCGTGGACGAGGTGCTCCAGTTTCTCGAAGAGCGCATGGTCTTCGCGCTCGCCCAGGGGATCCATGAGGACCAGATCATGGTCGATCCAGGCATCGGCTTCGGCAAGACCGTGGACCACAACCTCGCCCTGCTGCGCGAGCTGCGGCGCTTCACCGCGCTCGGCAGGCCGGTGGTGCTGGGTACGTCGCGCAAGCGCTTTCTCGGCGCGATCCTCGGGGCCGAGCCCACGGCGCGCACCATCGGCAGCGTAGCTACAACGGTGGTGGGCCTCCTTGCCGGGGTCCACGTGTTTCGTGTGCACGACGTCAAGCCCAACTTCGAGGCGCTCCGCGTCGGGCTGGCCGTCCTGGAGGGCGCGCCGGCCGCGTGAGCGCCGGCCGGCCGCGTGGCCGGCGCGCCCCGGGAGGCCTCATCATGTCGAGCCGTCTGTCCATCTCCGTCCAGGGCATCGAGCTGCGCGGCCGCTGCGGGGTCACCCCCGAGGAACGCGCCGTGGGTCAGACCCTCATCGTGGACGTCCGTCTCGAGCCCGTCGCCTGCCCGGGCGCTCAGAGCGACGAGCTTTCCGGCACCATCGACTACGGATGGGTCGTCGACATCGTGCGCGGCAAGGTGGAAGGCCACGAGTTCAAGCTCCTCGAGCGCCTTGCCGAGGTCATCGCCGACGCCCTGTGGGACGCCCTCGACCTGGCCTCCCTCGAGGTCGCCGTGGCCAAGCCCGCGCCGCCGGTGGCCATCCCCATCGCCGCCGCTCGAGTGCAGCTCGTGCGCACCGCGTGAGCGAGCTCCCACGCAGCCGCGTGTTCGTCTCAATGGGCTCCAACCTCGGCGACCGCCTGGGCTCTCTGGCGGCGGCCCGCGAGGCGCTCGCGGCGCTGCCGGCGACGGCGGTCGTGGCGGCCTCGCGGATCTACGAGACGGCCCCGCAGGGCCACGAGAGCCAGCCGGAGTTTCTCAACCAGGTTCTGTGCCTCGAGACCGGCTTGCAGCCTCACGATCTTCTGGCCGAGTGCCGGCGCATCGAGAACGAGCACGGCCGCGAGCGTGGGCTGCGGTTTGGCCCGCGCACGCTCGATGTCGATATACTCCTCTTCGAGGATGTCGAGTCGGAGGAGCCCGAGCTGATGCTCCCACACCCGCGGATGCTGCGCCGCGCCTTTGTGCTTGCGCCCCTCGCCGAGATCTGGGACCACGCGCGAGGGATGCCCGATCTTCACATCGCCGCCCTCGCGCAGGCCATGGCTCGAGACCAGGCGATACGGCCTTGCGACGTTCCGGAGGTGTGAGCCGTGACCAGCGACCACCGTGCGGCGACTCCCACCACCGGGCTTCCGCCGGCGGCGCGGACCGGCGGCTGAGGCGCCCGGCTGTGTCGCGCCCGTACATCGCCGGCCGCTCCGGGGAGCCCCTGCAGCGGCGTACCTTCGACGTGCTCGTGCTGGGCGGCGGCATCGCCGGCCTCACGGCGGCGATCGCCGCCGCGCGCCGCTGGCGCGTCGGGCTGCTCACCAAGTCGAGCTTCGACGACACCACCACCTTTCTCGCGCAGGGAGGCATCGCCGCCGCTTTGGGCCCGTCCGACTCGCCCGAGCTGCACTTCCAGGACACCGTCAACGCCGGCGCCGGCCTCTGCGACGAAGAGGCCGTGCGCGTGCTGGTCAACGAGGGTCCCGAGCGCGTGCGGGAGCTCATGGAGATCTGCCCGCGTTTCGACAAGGTCGACGGGCAGATCGTGCTCGGCCGCGAGGGCGCGCACTCGGTGGCCCGCGTGGTGCACGCCGGCGGCGACGCCACGGGCTGCGAGGTGTCGAGCGCCCTCGGCGAGGCGGCTCGCGTGGGCAGCAGCGTGCAGCTCTTCGAGAACGAGTTCGTCATCGACCTTCTCACTGTGGAAGGGCGCTGCGTCGGGGCGCTGACGCTGAACCTCGACAACGGCGGGCTCACCCTCAACGTGGCCATGGTCACCGTGCTGGCGACGGGCGGGGCCGGCCGGGTGTACGGGCGCACCACCAACCCGCCGGTGGCGACCGGCGACGGCATCGCCATGGCGTACCGCGCCGGCGCCGCGATCCGCGACCTGGAATTCGTGCAGTTCCACCCGACCGGGCTCGCGGCGCCCGGCCAGGAGACCGTGCAGCTCATCACCGAGGCGCTGCGCGGCGAGGGCGCGTATCTGCGCAACGCGGCCGGGGAGCGCTTCATGACCTCCTACGACCCGCGCGCCGAGCTCGCCGCGCGCGACGTGGTCGTGCGCGCCATGGTCGCGGAAATGCGCCTTGAGGGCAGCGACCACGTGTATCTCGATGCGACGCACCTCGACGCCGGCTTGCTGCAGCAGCGTTTTCCCAGCGTCACGGCGGGCCTCGCCGAGCACGGGCTCGACCTTGCCACGCAGCTCATCCCCGTGGCGCCGGTCTGCCACTACTTCATCGGCGGCGTCGTCACCGACGTGTGGGGCCGCACCACGGTGCCCGGCCTCTACGCCAGCGGCGAGGTGGCCAGCACCGGCGTGCACGGCGCCAACCGGCTGGCCAGCAACTCGCTGCTCGAAGGGCTGGTGTTCAGCGACCGCGTCGTGCGCGACCTCGACCGCTACATCGGCCGTCTCGGCGAAGACGTCCGTCGTCTGCGCTTCGACCTGCCAGAAGCGGCGACGGGGGGCGGCGGCGGCAACGCGTCCGCCGCCCGTCGCCGCCTCACGTCGGTGATGTCGGGCAAGGTCGGCGTGCTGCGCCGCGGCGTCGATCTGCGCGCGGCTCTGGCCGATCTCAGCGCCCTCACCTCGGAGCTGCGGCTCGGCGCCCTCGGCGAAGCCGAGTACGAGCTGCTCAACCTGCTTACCCTGGGCACCCAGATCGCCAAGTGCGCGCTGCTCCGCGAGGAGTCTCGCGGCGTGCACCTGCGCGACGACTTCCCGGCGGTGGACGACGAGCACTGGCGGCGGCGCCTCACGCTGCGTCTGCCGCCTCACGAGCGGGAGGAGGGCGTGATCGGCAAGGTGGAGCGCCCGTGAGCCAGCGTAGCTATGAAGAGGCGGCGCGCGCCGCGGCGCGCGCCGCGCTCGCCGAGGATCTCGCCGGCTACGGCGACATCACCGGCTCCGCCTTCCCCGGCGCCGGCCTCGCGCGGGTCGTCGCCCGCGAGGCCGGCGTGCTCTCGGGCGCCGCCGCCTTCGTGGCCACGGCGGCGCTCGTCGACCCGGCCCTGCGGGTCGAGCTGTGCGTCGCCGACGGCGGCCGGTTCGCGGCCGGCGACGTCGTCGCCACGGTGCGCGGCCCGCTCGCCGCGATCCTCGCGGCGGAGCGCACGGGTCTCAACTTCCTCTGCCGCCTCTCGGGCGTCGCGACGCTGACGGCGAAGTACGTGGCCGAGACGGCCGGTACCGCGGCGCGCATCGCCGCGACGCGCAAGACGTCGCCCGGCCTGCGCGCCCTGGAGAAGCAGGCCGTGGTGCACGGCGGCGGCACGCCGCACCGTTTCGGCCTGTTCGACGGCGCCATGATCAAGGACAACCACGTGGCCGCGGCCGGCGGCGTGCGCGCGGCCATGGAGCTGGTGCGCGCCGGCGCCGCTCACGTGCACGCCCTCGAGGTCGAGGTCGACACCCTCGATCAGCTCGACGAGGCTCTGGACGCCGGCGCGACCATCGTGCTGCTCGACAACATGGACACGGCCGCCGTGCGCGCGGCCGTGGCGCGCGTCGCCGGTCGCGCGCTCGTGGAGGTCTCCGGGGGCGTGCGCCTGGAGCGCGTCCGCGAGCTCGCCGCGGCCGGCGTGGACGTGATCTCCGTGGGGGCGCTCACGACGCGCGCGCCGTGGCTCGATCTCGGTCTCGACATGGAGAGCTGAGCGACCATGCTGCTCGTCGTGGACGTGGGCAACACCCAGACTCACGTCGGCCTCATGGACGCCCGCGACGTGGTCGGCGAGTGGCGCCTCGCCACCGTGCGCCACCGCACGAGCGACGAGATCGCCGGCCTTTTGCAGGGGTTCTTCTCGCTGCAGGGCACGACGCTGCGTGACGCCGTCGATGAGGTCGGCATCGCCTCGGTGGTCCCGCGCCTCACGCAGCAGTGGGTCGAGATGTGCGAGAAGCATCTGGGCGTGGACGCCTTCGTCGTCGGCCCCGGGGCGCGGACCGGCATGCGCATCGCCATGAAGAACCCCGCCGAGGTCGGCGCCGACCGTATCGTCAACGCCGTCGCCGCCTTCGAGAAGTACGGCGGTCCGTGCATCGTCGCCGACTACGGCACCGCCACCACCTTCGACGTCATCTCGGCCGAGGGCGACTATCTGGGAGGCTCCATCGCGCCCGGCATCGAGGTGTCTCTCGAGGCGCTCACGACGCGCGCCGCCAAGCTCATCAAAGTCGAGCTCGTCGAACCCGAGCACGCCATCGGCAAGTCGACCACCGAAGCTCTTCAGTCTGGAGCGGTGTACGGCTTCGCCGGCGAGATCGAGGGCATCGTGCACGCCATCTGGGGCGAGCTCGGCGTGCGCGCGCCGGTGATCGCCACCGGCGGGCTCGCCGAGCTTATCGCCCGGCACACCGACGTCATCAGCGCCGTCGACCCGTTTCTCACGCTGCGCGGCATCGAGATCGTGATGCGCCGCCGGCAGCGGACCTGACGGAGGCCGCGGTGGCGGCCCCGCCGTGCGCGACGCCGGAGCCCGGGCGCCGCGCGGCCGCGCCCGTCGCCGGCGTCGCCGATCCCTTGCTCGAGCCCCTGCGCATCGGCGCGCTCGCCCTGGACCGGCGCCTGTTCATGGCGCCGATGGCCGGTATCACCTCGAGCGCCTTCCGGCGCAGCGTGCGCCGCTGGGGCGCCGGCCTCGCGTTCACCGAGATGATCTCGGCCTACGGCGTGCACTACGGCAACCGGCGCACCCTGGACTACCTGACGTGTGAACCGCACGAGCACCCCCTGGGCTTCCAGCTCTTCGGCGCCGACGCCGACGTGCTCGCCGACGCGGCGGCGCGCTGCGTGGAGGCCGGCGCCGACGTCGTCGACCTCAACATGGCGTGCCCCGTGCGCAAGGTCGTCAAGACCGGCGCCGGCGCGGCGCTTCTCGGCGATCCGCACCGCGCCGCGGCGATCGTCGCCGCGGTGGTCGGCGCCGTCGAGGGCCGCGTGCCCGTGACCGTCAAGATCCGTGCGGGGCTGCGCGAGGGCGACGAGGCGGGGCGCCGCAGCGCCTCCCGCCTCGTCGCCGCCGGCGCCGCCGCCGTCTGCATCCACCCGCGGACGGCGAGTCAGCTCTACCGCGGCCGCGCCGATCACGCCGTCACGTTCGCTCTTGCCGCGGAGCTGCCCGTCCCCGTGATCGCCTCCGGCGACGTGGACGGTCGCGCCGGGGCCCTCGCTCTGCTCGAAGGCGGCGCGGCCGCGGTGATGCTGGCCCGCCATGCTCTCGGGCGCCCCTGGCTCTTCGCCGAGATCCTCGAGGACGCGCAGCCGCCCTCCCGCGAAGCGCGTCTCGCGGAGGTGCGCCGCTTCGCCGCTGACGTCATGCGTGACATGGGCGTGCGATCCGTCGGTTACCTGCGCCAGTTCTGGCCACGGTACCGGCGCGCCGGCGGCCTCGACAAGGAGCTTGCCCACGCGTTGATGCTGGCGCCCGATGCGACGGCCGTACGCGAGCTGCTCGGCCTGTGACCGGCGCGGCCTCGCGGGCGCCGCACGTTTGCGCATCGTGGGGTCATGGCCTATACTCTCCGACTTGTTCGGCGCGCGGTCCCGGTTCGGGGCCGCGTTGCCGTGTAGAAGAGGAGGCACCAGTGGTCGACCGCGAGATCATCCTCACGCCAGAAGGCTTTCAGCGTCTCAAGGAGGAGATCGAATACCTCTCGAGCGTCAAGCGCGACGAGGTAGCGGAGCGCATCCGCGCCGCGCGCGACTTCGGCGACATCTCCGAGAACTCCGAGTTCGACGACGCCAAGAACGAGCAGGCCATGCTCGAGGCGCGCATCTACGCCCTCGAGGATCGGCTGCGCAGCGCCATCATCATCGATGCCGACTCGATCACCACCGACAAGGTCGGCGTGGGCACCAAGGTCACCCTGCAGGACATGAAGGCCGGCGACGTCGTGCAGTACTCCATCGTCGGCTCCGCCGAGGCCGACCCCGCCGGCCACAAGCTCTCCAACGAGTCGCCGGTGGGCAGCGCGATCATGGGTCACAAGCCGGGCGACAAGGTGACCGTGAGCGTTCCCCAGGGCTCCAGGAAGTACAAGGTTCTGACCATCGAGAAAGCCTGACGGCTCCCGCCGTGGACGAGCACCGCGAGCACGGCGGCGACGTCTTCGCCGAACGGCGCGCCAAGCTCGCCGCCTGGCGCGCCGCCGGCGACGTCTACCCCACCCAGTACCAGCCGCGCGACGAGATCGGGCCGCTGCACGACGCCTACGCCGGCCTTGAAGCGGGCCAGGACTCCGGCGACGTGCGCCGCATCGCCGGTCGCGTCATGGCCCGCCGCGAGCACGGCAAGCTCACCTTCGTGGTCCTCAAGGACTCCAGCGGCGAGCTGCAACTGTTCGCCCAGCTCGACGCCCTCGGCGCGGAGCGCTACGCGGCGATGGAGCACATCGACCTCGGCGACTTCGCCGGCGCCGAGGGTACCGTCATGCGCACGCGGCGCGGCGAGCTCTCGCTGCGCGTCGCCTCGTGGGAGCTGCTCGCCAAGTCGCTGCGCCCCATGCCCGAGAAGTTCCACGGCCTCACCGACGTGGAGACCCGGTACCGCAGGCGCTACCTCGACCTCATGGTCAACGACGCTTCCCGTGAGGTGTTCGTCAAGCGCGCCCGCATCGTCCGCGCCATCCGCGAGCTCCTCGACCGGCGCGGTTTCATCGAGGTCGAGACGCCCGTGCTGCAGCCGCTCTACGGCGGCGCCCTGGCGCGGCCGTTCATCACCCATCACAACGAGCTCGAGCGCGACCTGTACCTGCGTATCGCCACCGAGCTGTACCTCAAACGCTGCATCATCGGCGGCCTCGACCGCGTCTACGAGATGGGCAAGGACTTCCGCAACGAGGGCGTGAGCTTCAAGCACAACCCCGAGTTCACGATGCTCGAGACCTACGAAGCCTACGTGGACTACAACCACGTGATGACGATGGTCGAAGAGATGGTCGCCGAGGCGGCCGGCGCCGTCGGCGGCCTGAATGTCCGGTTCCGCGACCACGAGATCGATCTGACGCCGCCCTGGCCGCGCCTCACGATGCGCAAGGCCATCGAGAACGAGACCGGCATCGACATCGGCGAGACCCGCGACGTGCCGGCGCTCCACGCCGCCATCAAGGAGCGCGGCTTCGACGGTGTCACCCTGGCGCCCACCTGGGGCCTGCAGGTCGACGAGCTGTTCAGCGAGATGGTGGAGCCCAGGCTCATCCAGCCCGTGTTCATCACCGAGCACCCACTCGAGACCAGCCCGTTCGCCAAGAAGACCCCGCACGATCCGCGCTTCGTCGAGCGCTTCGAGGGCTTCGTCGCCGGCATGGAGACGAGCAACGCCTTCAGCGAGCTCAACGACCCCGAGGATCAGCGCGAGCGCTTTTTGCAGCAGATGCAGGACCTCGCCGACGGCGACGAGACCGCCCACCGCCTCGACGAGGACTTCCTCGAGGCCATGGAGCACGGCATGCCGCCCACCGGCGGCATGGGCATGGGCATCGACCGCCTCGTCATGATCCTCGCCGGCGCGCCCAGCATCCGCGACGTCATCCTCTTCCCGGCGCTGCGCGGCTGAAGGGCGAAGGGCCGGGCCGGCAGGTCCGCGACGTCCGCGCCGGCCCCCCGGCTCGTCGTTCGCCTATGAGCGCTTGCTGTGATCCACCGCCTTCAGGATCTTGAGATTCAGCACCACGAACCGCA
>JBAXRL010000093.1:0-8684 GCA_037131205.1 Actinomycetes bacterium
ATCGCCGGCTCTGGGAAACTCAAGAAGAGCGGGGCAGCAGGGTGGGGAATGTGTGGCAGGCGATGAGGGTCATTATCTTCAGAAGGTGGGTCGACCGAAAGGTCGACCGGGCCTTCGTCGTGAATAACGACCCGAACCGCCGCAGGCGATGAGGGTCATTATCTTCAGAAGGTGGGTCGACCGAAAGGTCGACCGGGCCTTCGTCGTGAATAACGACCCGAACCGCCGCAGGCGATGAGGGTCATTATCCTCAGAAGGCCCGACGAACCTCAACGCACCGGGCTTTGGTCGTTTTCAGGGCTCATCGTGACGAAGTGCCCAGTGAGAAGCCGAGCCGCTTCAAGGCCAGCGCCACACGGGGAAGACACGGCGGTCAATCAGAGAGCGGGGGAACTGCCTCTGGCCACGGAAGGCTGGTCGCGGTAAGGTAAATACTCTCCTCAGGTGGGCCCTACGGGAAGGTCGCGATGCACCAGCAGTCGTTTGCCGAGTACATGCGGGTGTTCGACCGGTGCGCGCGAGCGTATATCCCCGCCGACGCCGGTGGGTGGGACGCCCTGTACGAGGCGCTTTACTCGCCGTTGGACCCGTATCGGATCCCGGCGGGCGAGGCCCAGGCGCTGCAGTTCGGATGCCTCAGTCAGGTCTTCTCCCACCACTACGCCCACAGCGAGTTCTACCGCACGTTCTGCCAGGAGCGCGGCGTGTCTCCGCGTGACATCAAGGGATCAGATGACCTCGAGCTGATCCCGCTCATCCCCGACGCCTTCTTCAAGGATTATCCAGAAGGCCGCGAGTTCGCCCTCTGGCTGGGCCATGTCCACACCGGCAAGCTGCCGCGCGTGGTCATCAGGGGCCAGTCGCCGACGTTCGATGAGGTTCTCGGCGCGTTCAACTCGGCGGGCATGTGCGTGTCGTACAGCAGCGGCACCGGCGGGCGGCACACCTTCATTCCGCGGGATCGGCGCACCTTCATGGCTTCCGAGTACGCCCTGGCCAAGTCGGCGCTCGCCATGGCGTACCCCAGCTGGGACCCCTCCGTCGACGGTTACCTGCTCCTGCCGAATCCGCGCAAGACCTATCTGTATGCCGGCAGGGTATCGACCATCTACTTCGACTTGATGAGCGATGTGCAGTTGGCCATCGACCGGGAGATCACTACCGATCTCCTCCGTCTGGCCATGTTCCAGCAGGCTGGGCTCAAAGGGCGGATGGTCGGCTTGGTGAAGAGGCGGCAGAGCCACCGGATGATGCACCGGATCACGGACTGGCTGGACCGTCACCAGAGATCCGGGGAGCACTTCTTCATGACCGGCGCTCCCTTCATCCTGTCCGAAGTCATGAGGTCCCTCAAGGAGCAGGGTCGCAGCCTCGATCTCAACGGACAAGGAACGATCGTCACCGGTGGTGGGTGGAAGACGAACGAAGACGTCCGCGTGCCGTCCGCCGAGTTCCGCGGGCGGGTGGCCGAGGTCCTCGGCATTCCCCCCGAGCGCTGTTTGGACATCTATGGCATGGTAGAGAGCAACGGCTGGATGGTGCAGTGCCCGGAGGGCCACTACCTGCACGCGCCGTATTCGTACTTCAAGCCTCTCGTACTTGGGGACGATCTCAAGCCGGTGGGCTACGGAGAGTGGGGACGTTATGCCTTTCTCGATGGAGCCGCGCTCAGCTATCCGGGTTTCATCATCACCGGTGACATGGTGCGGATGCTGGAGCACTGCCCGGTCTGCGATCGTCCGGGACCTGTCCTGGAAGCGGAGATCAAACGGGCCTCCGGGCAGGACATTCGAGGCTGCGCCGACGAGGTCCGCCGGATGATGGCCGTGGATATGGGGGGCTAGAAGTGGCTGCGAACACCGGGCGCTACGCCAACGATCTGCTCTCTTTGATCAAGCTCTACCTCTCGGATCCCCGCGCCTTCAGGAGGCTGCGTCACATGCAGCCTGGGGAAGAGAGATACGCCCGCCCCGCGCGAAGCTACGAGCTGCCGCCGTACGATCCCGGCATGCGGCAAAGCGCCTCGCACGAGAGGTACCTGCGGCCCACGAGGTTCTGCGACTGCCGCTCTCCCCAGATCGTGGCGCTGGCCCACTCGCTGGGCGCCTACCAGTTGCCTGACCGCGAGTATGCCAACGGCGCCTTCGAGTTCGCCAGAGACAAACTGTACTTGGAGATCGGTCCCGTCGATGGGGTCGAGGAGACCTTGCGCCGCGGAACCGGCATGTGCTTCCAGCTTATCTCCGTGTTCATCGCTCTCTGCCGAGCCGCCGGCATCAAAGCTCGATACAAGGTGTTCTCCAGCACCATGCTCCCCGCGTGGCGCGAGTTGACGATGGACGTGGATCCCCTGGTCAAGCAGTGGCATGACTCCATGGGGTACTTGATGGCAGAAGGCGAAAGCGAAGCTCTCATCGACGGTCGCTGGGTGGTGGCCCACGTTGGTCCCACCGCTGAGGAACAGGCTTCGGCGGGGATCCCGGTCACTCGCTTTGGTGAAGACGCTATCGGCGTCTGGTTCTCGGCGCCCGCCGCTTCGATCAGAATCCTCGAATCGCTGCCTGCCGGGCTTGGCCCCGGCAGCAGGATCCTGAACCGCATCGCGCCCGGTTCGATGGAGCGTGTGAGCGTCGGCGTGCAGAACCAGGGACGGATCGGCAGGCGGATCGTCGAGGAGGCGGGGGGAGTAGCGGCCTATGACGCGATGGCCCGCGCCCGGCGCGGCGCCGACCTTCCCAAGCTGCGGCTTGGGGAGATGAAGGAGATAGTCTTCAGGGAATGAGCAGAGACGACCGCACAGTCAGAGTCGCATGATCACTGTGCTCGTGGCTCTGATGGTCGTTCTCTTCCCGATCCTGCCGCTCCACGTGGGGAACCGCCATCCCCTGGTGGACAGGATCGGGGCAGTGGTCATCTGTTACGCCGCCGGACTCCTACTCGGCAGCCGCCGCGTGCTCCCGTCGAGCGCCGCGTCAGTCGGGGACGCGGTGAGCTCCGTCGCCGTTCCCCTCGCCTTGTGCCTGATCTTCTTCTCGCTCGACCTGCGCAAGTGGTCGAAGCTTGGGCGAGTGATGCTGCGTGCCCTCGCCCTCGAGGTCGTCTCGGCGCCGGTGTTCACGTTCGTGGGTTTCGTCCTGTTTCGCAGCGCCCTCGGCGACGTTACGGGCAAGCTGGGCGGATGTATGTCGGGGTGGACGCAGGCATGACCATCAAAGTGGCGGCTATCGCCGATGCCCTGCACGTGAGTCCAACGCACGACGTCGCCTCAAACACCTCGGACATCGTGGTGTCCGCTCAATTGACGAATGCAACACAGGGCCCCGATGCTCTCGAATCGTGACGTGAACGGCAGTTCCGGCGATGAAGGCGCCCCTGGAACCTTCGTCGTGTTGCCCGCGGGCGCTCGACTCAGCGTCCTGCCTCGGGAAAGAATCATCGGACCCACATCCGGTGCAGGAGATCCCGGCCACCTGCTCGCGATCAAGGACTTGGTCTCCCGTTGCCGTCACCTGAGCTTCCGTGATGCTATCATGTTGCCTCACGGGACTCCGACTCTGCAGGTGATCCGCATGCTCCGCACTCGGCTCCGGCTGGACACTCCGCGCGACTGCTCTGGCGAGGCGCCGGCCCGTGACGGCCCGCCGCAGGCCGTCGGGCGTCACTAGGATCGGCCGCCCGGCGGATGCTGACACTCGCCCGCAAGAACCTGCTCAAGGAGAAGGGGCGGCTGGCCATCTCCATCGGAGGGGTTGCCTTTGCCGTGGTGCTGATCATCCTGTTGCGCGGTATCTACGTCGCCTACGAGACCAAGGTGGGCGGCTACTACGAGGCCATGGGCGTCGATGCCTGGGTGCTTCGGCGAGGCTGCGCGGATCTCCTGATGTCCCACTCAGTCCTACCCGAAGAGCTGCAGGCTGAACTGAAGAACACGGAGGGCGTGGCGGACGTTACCCGCTACCTTGCGCGCCAACTGGGCTTCAGCATCAAGGGAGACGATGTCGTGCTCTACCTGGTGGCCTTCGATCCGAAGGGCCCAGGGCCGGGACCGGGCCCCGTTCGGATGGAGAGCGGGACGCGTGACATCACCGAGGACGAGATCATCGTGGATCAGGTGTTCGCGCGCAAGAACGGCCTGCACCTCGGCGATGTCCTTTCCATCGACGACGAGACGCTCAAGGTGGCGGGGATCAGTTCCGGCGGGGACCTCGTAGTCTTCCAGTACGGCTTCGTCACCATGAACCGAGGGCGCACGCTGCTCGGGGCGGACGAGATGGTCAATGCCTTCCTCCTGACCTTCTCGCCGGGCGCCTCTACGGCCGACGTCTTTGCCCGGGTGAACGCGATCGATCCGGATGCCATCGCCATGACCGTTCCCGCCGTCATAAAGGCGAACCGGCGTGTCATCAACGAGAGCTTCCTGCCGGTGCTGGGCGTGCTGCTCATGATCGGCTTCCTGATCGGCGTATCGGTGATCGGGTTGACGATTCACTCGGCAGTTCTCGAACACCGCCGCGAGTACGGCGTGCTCAAGGCGGTGGGAGCTCGACTCAGGCAGATGTTTGTGGTCGTGGCGGTGCAGGCGCTGGTCTCCGCGGCGGCCGGCTACGCGGTGGGGATCGGCATAGCTCTGCTTGCCGCTCGCGCGGCCGTGCTCTGGGTGCCGCAGTTCATCACCAGGATCCAGGTCTCGGATGTGGCGCTGGTCGGCGTGGCCGCTCTCCTGATGGGCCTGATCGCCGCCGTCATACCCCTGCGCAAGATCGCGCGCGTCGACCCGGCGATGGTCTTCCGCTCGTGAGCGACGCCTCACTCCTCGCGCTTCACGGGGTCGGCCACGTGTTCGGCAAAGGGCCGTTGACCGTGCAGGCTCTGAGCGACATCGATCTGAGGCTGGATCCCGGCGAGGTCGCGCTCATCATCGGTCCCTCCGGATCGGGGAAGACGACGCTGCTCATGATTGCGGGAGCGATGCTGTCGCCGACGCATGGCGAGGTGATGTTGGAGGGCGCGTCTCTCGCCGGCCTTCACAACGTCGGTCTGGCGCGCTTGCGCCTGCGGAGTATCGGCTTCGTCTTCCAGTCGTTCAACCTGTTCCCGGCGCTCAACGCCCTGGAGAACGTCGCTCTGCCGGGCTCGCTGGCCGCCATGTCGCGGCGCAAACGAAACCGCCGCGCCGCGCTCCTCCTTGAGCGGCTCGGGCTCGGCGCGCGCCTGTCGCACCGTCCCGAGGAACTGTCCGCCGGGGAGAAGCAGCGCGTGGCCATGGCGAGGGCGCTCATGAACGATCCGCCGCTGCTGCTGGCCGACGAGCCTACGGCCAACCTGGACTCCGTCAGCGGACGGCAGATCCTCCAGCTCTTCCGCGAGATCGCCTCGGAGGAGGGTCGAGGAGTCCTCGTCGTGACGCACGACGCGCGGCTCATCGAGGGGGGCGGGCGGGTGCTCCGCCTCGTGGACGGACGCCTGGAGTAGAGGGCGGCTCAGACGAGCTGCCGCTCGGCCAGGCGCTTGAACAGCCCCGGCCGGGCCATGAGGTCGTCGTAGCTGCCTTGCTGCGCCACGCGGCCGTCCTCCAGCACGTAGATGCGGTCGGCCGCCCTGACGGTGCTGAGGCGCTGGGCGATCACGACGCGCGTCGCGTTGAGCGCCTCGAGGCTCTGCATGACCTTGGCCTGGGTGCGGTTGTCCAGGGCGCTCGTGGCCTCGTCGAAGAGCAGGATGGCGGGCTTCGTGCTCAGGGCTCGTGCGATCAGGAGGCGCTGACGCTGACCGCCGGAGAGCGTTACGCCGCCCTCGGCGACGTAAGTGAACATGCCCATGGGCATGGCCTCGATGTCGTCGCCCAGACCGGCGGCGCGGGCCGCCTCCCAGATCTCATCCTGGGTGAGCTGCGCGGCCCCGGCGATATTGAGCTGGATCGAACCCGAGAAGACGCGGCCGTTCTGCAGCACGGTGCTCATCTGGCGGCGCAAGGCGCCGAGGTCGAGCGTGCGCAGGTCCTGCCCGTCGTAGTGGATCTGTCCGGCCTCGGGGGTATCGAAGCCGAGGAGCAGGCGGAAGAGGGTGGACTTGCCGGCGCCGGAAGGGCCGACGATGGCCACGAACTCGCCGGGCCGCACCTCCAGAGAGAGGTCGTGGAGCGTGGGCTGCGCCTCCGGGTCGTAGGAAAAGGTGATGTGGCTCATCTCGATGTGGCCGCGCAGCTCGCCGGGGTCGGCCTTGGTATCGTCGACCTCGGGCGTGGCCTCGAGGATGGGCCTGGTGCGCTCGTAGAGCGGGGCGGCCATGGTGAGCGAGACGAGCGCCATGCTCATCGCGAGGAGCCCGGCGAGGAGCTGGGCGAAGGCGGCCGTGTACGCCATGAACTGGCCGGTCTGGAAGCTGCCGCTCACGAAGAAGAAGAAGACGGCGAAAGCGCCGGCGGAACAGACCAGCGGGAAGGCGGCATTGAAGACGCTGCCCACGATGCCGATCCTCGCGGCCCTGAGCGTGTGGCGCGTCATCTCGACGAAGCCGTCGCTCCAGCGCGCGAAGGCGCGTTCTTCCGCGCCCGTGTCGCGCAGCTTGGCGACCGCCGAGACGAGCTGGAGGACGACGCCCGAGAGCTGGCCCTGACGGGCCAGGACGAGGCGTCGCTCACGCAGTTGCGCCAGAGCGG
The DNA here is from genome assembly GCA_037131205.1 of Actinomycetes bacterium. Lineage (GTDB taxonomy): Bacteria > Actinomycetota > Thermoleophilia > UBA2241 > UBA2241 > CAIXSE01. Next base: position 6,659 of record JBAXRL010000093.1, read on the forward strand.
TGATGAGCGACACCGCGAAGGCGATGGCCATCAGGATGAGAGCAAGCAGCGCGAGCTGTGCGTTGTAGGTGAGGATCAACACCAGGTTCACGAGTGAGAAGACGGCGCCGAACAGCGAGCCCAGCACGCTGTTGAAGACGATCGCGCTGATCTGGTTGATGTACATGACCCTCGTGGAAAGGTCGCCGGCGGTGAACTGGCGGAAGAACGAGGGTGGCAGCGCGAGCAGCCTGTCCCAGAGCGCCGCCTGGAGCTCGTTGTCCATGCGCGTCTGGACGCGCACTGTGGTCACGCCGCGCGTGTAGGAGAACACGCCGAGGGTGACCGCGAGCACCAGGAGCACAGCGGCGATCTGGGTCAGCCCGGTGCTGTTCCCCGCGGGGACGACGTAGGTGAACACCACGTTGGTGAAGATGGGCACCGCGAGCCCGATCAGCGCCGCGAGCAAACTGAGCAAGCCGATGGCGACGATGTCGCGGCGGTTGCCGCGCAGCACGTAGGCGAGGATGTCGCGGCCGCGCAGAGGGCGCTCGGGCAGGGGGCGGTAGAACATGTAGCCGGCCGGCTTGAGCGTCGCGGCAAGGGCCGCGTCCACGGCGAGGGGCTGCGGCGAGCCCGGGACGTGTGCGCGGTAGCTCTTGGACGAGGCGGGGAGAAGAGCCACGGGCGCGCCGTCGGCAGCGCTGAAGCCCAGCAATGGGCCGCTGTCTCTGCGCCACCATTCGCCGTCGAGCTTGATCACCCGGTAGCGCACGTGAGAGGCGCGGGCGATCGCCGACACGGGCTCGTAGATCCTGCCCTTCCAGCTGTCGGGCGGCGGGTGGAAGCGCGCCCCGAGCCGCCCGCCGATGATCCTGCAGGCACGCAGCAGGTCGTCCTCGTCCACGCCCTCCGTGCCGGGCGCGATGGCGTCGAGCACACTCGCCTGGCGGGCCAGGGTGTTCGCGAACGCCTGCTGGAGCACCGCTTCGCGAAGCTGCAGTCGCTCCAGCTCGGCCTCTTCTTCGCGCTGGTAGCGCGCCGAGAGGCCCTGCATGAGCAGGTCGAGCAGGTCGTCCAAAGGGGCGAGCCCGGGCTCGCCGCGCAGTGCCTGAGCGAGATGCACGACGTCGCAGGCGACGGCGTCGTGCGCCTCGAGCCACGTGTCGCTGGTGAGAGGAACCCAGCCGCGGGCCGCGTCCAGCGGCATGGCCGGGTCGGAGACGAGCAGCGCCCGACCGTGGGTCACGCGTACGCAGGCCGCGCCGCCGCGGGCGGTCAGCGACTCCCCCTCGGAGAGCGAGAGACTCGCCCCCGGGGTGGCCGCACGGCTGGCGTACGGGCGTCGCGCCTCCGGCAGGGCGGCGCTAAGAGTCTCCGCCCACTCCGAGAGCGCGAGCACGGCGAGGAGCCGCTCCTCGGGATCCGCCAGCAGCGCCGACACCTCGGGGCGCGAGAGCGGCACGATCGTGGCCGTGCCCGTCGGCACGGCGAGCAGCGCCATGCCGTCGGCGCCCAGGGCACCGGGCGAGACCGGGCGCCCGGAGATGAACTGGCCCGGCCCGGCCTGGGCTACGTGGTGCCGGGCGCGAGGCTCTCCTCCGGCATCGACGTTCACGGCAAAGACATCGATGTCGCCGGCGATGACGGCCCAGTACTGGTCGCGGTCGTCGAGCAGCCACGGCTGGTTGCCCTGCAGCTCGACGTCGTCGCGGCCGGCGAGCCACGAGCTCTCGTCGGCGGGTGGTCTACTCGCGGACGAGGGCGGCATACACTCCCTCCTGCTCCAGCAGCTGATCGTGCGTGCCACGCTCCACAACGAGGCCGTTGTCGAGGACCACGATCTCGTCGCAATCGCGGATCGTGCTCAGGCGGTGGGCGATGATGAGGCACGTGCAGCCGCGGCGGCGCAGGGCGCGGTCGATCCGCTCTTCGGTCACGGGATCGAGGGCGCTTGTAGCCTCGTCGAGGATGACGATGCGTGGGTTCACAGCCAGGGCGCGCGCGATCTCGAGGCGCTGGCGCTCGCCGCCGCTGAAGTTGACGC
>JBAXRL010000094.1:0-8680 GCA_037131205.1 Actinomycetes bacterium
GCGATGTGTCCACGGGCGCATCCGTGCGTGCAGACCTGGCGGGATAGGCCCTTGAGAACGCGGGCGTGTCAGGGCGTGTCAGGGCCGGCTGCTGGAGGCCACGACGGGTCTTTCGCCAGTGGTCCGCCGGCGAGCCGCGAGGCAGCCACGCGCCGCCAGGCGTGACGCGCGGCATCAGGCGGCGGTGAGAGCGCTCAAGAAGAGGACGACCACCCCGAAGACGATGTTCGCGTACAGCAGCGCCATGCTCAAGCGAGCTCCCCTCGGGAGTCGCTGCTGAGCGGCGGAGGTCCGCTCCGCCGCCGCCGCGTCCGCGGCGACAACGCCGGCGACAGCGGCGGCGTCCGCCCCGCCCGCGCCGACATGAGGACCGGGACCAGGCGTCTGGCCGGCGAGCGTCGCCCGCGTCAGGGCGAGGCTCCGCACGAGAGCCACGGCGATCATGACGATCACGACGACGTGCTTCAGGGAGAGCGTGATGGAATACGTGTCGCCCCAGGAGAAGAAGCCCTGGAAGTCCGCGCTTCTTTTTGAGAGCAGGATCCCGGTCAGAACGAGACCCGCGATGCTCACGTAGACAAACCACCGCAGACGAGTCTGGACCGCGCTCATCAGCCGTTGCACCTAGGGGCCCGCGCCGAAGACCTTGCGCGCCGACGGCAGAACAGCCACTCCCAGGGTGATCATCCCCCCGACCCACATCACCGTGAACAGGTCGTGGAAGAAGGCGATCACCGCGGGACCCAGCTCCTGGCTCGACATGTCGTTCCCCTTTCGCCCTGACCGCCGAGACACGCGGCGCGAGGGCGACCGCGCAATGGCTCGGAGTCCTTGAGAATTCTTGACACAAGGAATTATCCGCCCCATAATTCCTCGTGTCAAGAATTCAACCCGTGAGACGCCATGAATGACGCATCACCACGGAAGTGGCTCGTGCTGATCACCGTTTCGCTCGGCCTGTTCATGGCCCTGCTCGACGCCACCATCGTCAACATCGCCGTCCCGGCGATCATGGCCGACATGGGCGCCGGTGTCGCTCGTGTCTCCTGGATCCTCAACGCCTACAACCTCGGCCTGCTGGTGCTCATCCTCGCGATCGGCCGCTTTTCCGACCGTCTTGGTCAGAAGCGGGTCTTCCTGTTCGGCCTCGTCGTGTTCACCGGCTTCTCGCTGGCCTGCGGGCTGTCGCCCTCGATCGGCTGGCTCATCGCCTTCCGCGTCGGGCAGTCCGTCGGCGCCGCCGCGCTGATCCCCGTCTCGCTGTCGATCCTCCTCGGCGCCTTTCCCCAGCGACAGCACGGCCTGGCCACAGGAGCTTGGGGCGGGATCGGCGCCGTCGCGGCCGCCGCCGGGCCCACGCTTGGCGGCCTACTCACACAGTATGCAAACTGGAACTGGATCTTCTTCGTCAATGTCCCCATCGGCCTTGCCGCGATCTTTCTCGTGCTGGCCTTCGTGCCCGAACATCGCCGCGCCACCAGCGGCGGTTTCGACCCGGTCGGCGTCGGCGTCTCGGCTGCAGGGTTCTTCGTTCTCACTCTGGCTCTCATCCAGGGTAACGATTGGGGCTGGACATCCACTGCCGTCATCAGCCTCCTCATCTCCGCCGCGGTGTTGTTGGGGGCGTGGGTGATTTGGGAGCTGCGCGCGCGCGCCGCTTATCGACCTGAGGCTCTTCCACAATCGGACGTTTGCGGGAGCCACCAGCGGCATGCTCATCATGGGCTTCGCTATGATGGGATCGATGTTCCTGCTCATCATCTTCATGGTGAACGTATTGGGCTATTCCGAAGTGAAAGCAGCGATCGCCGTGACCCCGCTGCCCGCCTTGGGAGCGCTGCTCTCGCCGCTCTCTGGCAAACTGATCGACCACGTCTCGCCACGCGTGCCCGTGGCCGTCGGCATGGTGTTCATGGGAACCGGTCTGTTGTTGCTTCGGGGGCTCGGCGCCGATGCAACGCTTTGGGATGTATCCTGGCGCACACTGCTGTTAGGCGCCGGCATGGGCTTTGCTATGCCGCCGTTGGCCGCCGCCGGCATGAGTGCCGTGCCTCACAGCGCGGGGGGCGTCGGTTCGGGTGTCATCAACTGGTCGCGGCAGATGGGGTTCGTGCTGGGCGTCGCGCTGTTGGTGGCGATCTTCTCCAGCAGCATGACGACCCAGATGAACGACGCCGTCACCCAGGCGAAGGCTCTCGTAAGCAGCCAGACACAGATGCCCGCAGCCGCTCGGGCAGGCGTGCTTCAGAGTACCGAGAGGAGCGTAGCGACGGCGTCCGCCACACCGGGCCGAGCTTCGACGACGGTTGACCTGTTGGGCGGCGTCCCTCAGGCGCCCGCGGGCAGCCCCGACGCCGTCCGTCAACAGCAGCTCAAGGCACAACTTGCGGGGGTTTTTCATGACAGCACGCACAGATGTGTTTGATGTCCCCTTCTTGGCGGCTGCTATCGTCGCCTTTGCGGGCATTGGTCCCGCCCTGCTCCTCCGCCGTCGCATGCACATCCCCGTCACCGAGGTGGTGGGTATCGGGGCCGCCGACTTCGAATGAAGCCCGTGAGGCGTACAAACACAGACCACGCCATCCCTGAGCGCCGGGCCGGCGGCCACAGCGGCCGCCGGCCCGGCGACAGCGGCACCCGCGAGACCATCCTCATGGCGGCCCGCGACGTTTTCGCCGCCGACGGCTTCGAGAAGGCGACCTTGCGCGGCATCGCCGCGAGAGCCGGCGTCGACCCGGCGCTGGTGCGCCACTTCTACATCGACAAAGAGAGCCTCTTCGATCGCGCCATGGTGCTGCCCTGGGACGCCGACGAGATCGTCGCGGCCATCGTCACCGGCGACCCGGAGCGTATGGGCGAGCGCATCGTCCTGCGTTTTCTGGAGCTCTGGGAGGCTGGGACCAACCGCGAGGTGTTCACGGCCATGATCCGGTCCGCCGTCACGCACGAAAAGGCGGCGGCCATGGTGCGCGACCTCATCACCAGGCGTCTGGTCGGACCGGTCACCCAGGCGCTGCACGTGTTGCACCCCGAACTGCGTGCCACCCTCGTCGGGTCGCAGCTGCTGGGGCTGGCCATGGTGCGCTACGTGACCCGGGTCGAACCCCTGGCCTCACTCGACCGGGTCACAGTGGCGCGCGTGATGGGCGCCAACGTGCAGCGCTACCTCAGTGGCGATCTCGACCTGTCGTGCCGTCGGTGACGCATCTCTTCGGCAAGGCCAACTGGTGGCTGCCGCGCACGTTCGATCGGCGCAGGCCGCACCTCTCTGTCGAGGCGGCGAAGGAGGCGGAGGATGCCATGCTTTGTGGGCACAGGCATGACTTCGCGCCGCGGCGCCGCGGCTGGACACGAGAGACGGGAACCCGGATTGATCGATTGGAGGTAGCGCGCGTTACCGCCTTGACGCGGCTCGTCCCGCGTCGGAATCGCCATCCGTCGACGACCGACGTCCCCGATGCGTGCCTGAAGATGCCCCATGAGTGAGCTCCTCGGAAGTGCGCTCCAAGCAGGGGCGACGATGATACCGCTGGCGCTCGCGCTGATGCTCGGCGCCACCAGTAGCAGCCGTCTCGTGGTCAGGTTCGGCACGAAGCGTGTGGTGGCCGTCGGCATGGTCCTGCCGGCGCTGGTCCTGTCGACGACGGTCTTCTGGACGCCCGGACTCTCGGTCTGGCTGATCGCCGCCTGGTTGTTCGTACCGGGCCTCGCGATGGGTTCCGTGATGGCTCCTGCGACGATGGAGATACGCGGCGTACCGGCTCCGGCGGAGGGGGAGTGACGACCCGGCGAGACGACGTCCCCGACCATCGAGTAGCCCATCGAGACGACGCAGCCGGGCCACACCGGCGCCCGTCCTTCCCGCGCTGTGTCGCGTCAGCGCAACTCCGACTCCGACAGCACCTCGCTCTTGACCAGCGAAACGAGCCGCTGAAGGGCCGCGAACACGTTGTCACGGATATCTCCGGCCACGAGCACTTTCATGATGTCGTCGCCGACCGAGAGCGCCCCCTCGTTCACCCATGCACGCACAGCGAAGACGCCCGGCCAGGTCCTCGCCGCGGCGAGCGCACTCTCCAGCCGGTCGCTGTCGGCGCTCAGCATCATCCCGTGCACGGGCTCGCCTGATCTCGAGGTACCGCGCACGATGCCTTGATGAGCAAGGATCATGCCGATCATGGCGGACCCCGGCTGGGCTTTCACATCGCTGATCCAGTCGTCGACGTCAGCAGTACTCATGGGCTCCCATCCTTTTGCGTCGTCGCGGTCGGGCCCGTCTTCCGTTCGACTCCGAGCGGCAGAGGCTCTGTGCCTCGCCAATCGTACTCCAATGCGGGCGCTTGCATTCTCGAGCCAAGGGTATAATATGGGCATATGCTCATAACAAACAAGTGGCGGCTCATCTGCCGCCGTGCTCCGAAGGAGGAGACATGCCAGGTAGAGACGGCACAGGGCCACCGGGACAAGATCCCTTGACAGGCGGTCGGTGGGGCTCCTGCGCCGGCGGCGCGCCTTTCCCAGGCCGCGGCGGTGGTCGTGGCCGCAGAAACCAGTTCTACGCCACCGGGCTCACCGGGTGGGAGCGGGCCGCGCAGGCCGACGCTCACGCGGCGGCCCCGATCGGCGATTCCACGGATCCGTTCTCGCGCCTCGACGAGAAGCTCACCCAGGTGCTCGAGCGTCTGGAGCGCCTCGAGTCCGCGACCCGGAACTGACATGGGCGGACGTACAGCTGGCGGCGGTCGCGGCGGCGGAGCCGGTCCCGGCCAAGGCAGCGGCCAAGGCATGCGGCGGCGGCGGCGCGACGGCAGCGGGCGCGGCGCGACCCTCGGCCCCGCCGGCGGCGCCGGCCTCGCACAGGGGGTGGCGGCCGCCGTCATCGCGCCGGCGCCCGTCGCGGATGTGCCCGCCAGCGCGCCGGCCGCCGCTTTCCGAGCGCGTACCGTGGCTGTCGTCGCCAAGCCCGCGTCCTGCATCGCCTGCGGCTCATGCGTCGAGACGTGTCCACGAAGTGCGATCGCCCTCGAAGAGACCGCGGTGATCGACCCGCGGCTCTGCAACGGTTGCGGCCTGTGTGTCAACGACTGCTCATATGGCGCACTCGCGCTTGCGGAGGTATGAGGCGATGCGTATCGCCATCGCCAGCGGCAAGGGCGGCACCGGCAAGACGACGCTCGCGACGAACCTCGCGGCGCTGCTCGCCGGCCGCGGCGTGGCAGTCCGGCTCCTGGACGCCGATGTCGAGGAGCCGGACTGCCACCTCTTTCTGCATCCCTCAATCGAACGCCGGGAGCCGGTGCGCGTCCTGGTGCCCGTGGTCGACGACGCGCACTGCACCGCCTGCGGCGTGTGCGCCGAGGTGTGCGCCTTTCGCGCCATCACCGTCATCGGTTCGACGGTCCTCGTGTTCCCCGAGCTGTGCCATTCCTGCGGGGCCTGTGAGCTGCTCTGTCCGGAGAAGGCCATCCACGAAGAAGGACGCGACACCGGAACGGTCGAGTACGGCACGGTGACGCTCCCCGGCCGGCCGGCGTTCCCGCTGGTGACCGGAGTGCTCACGGTCGGCGAGGCCAAAGCCGTGCCCACGACCCGAGCCACGTTGGCGGCTGCCGGCGACGGCGGCTTCGACGTTGTCCTCATAGACGCCCCACCCGGCACATCGTGCCCCGTGATCGAAGCGGTGCGCGGCTCCGACCTCGTGGTGCTGGTCACGGAGCCGACGCCCTTCGGTCTGCACGACCTCAAGCTCGCGGTGGCGATGGTGCGCGCCCTCGGTCTGCGCTGCGTCGTCGCCATCAACCGCGCCGACCTGGGAGACGACCGCGTGCATGCCTTCTGCGCCGCCGAGGGCATCGAGATCGTCCTTGAGCTCCCCAATGACCGGCGGATAGCCGAGGCGTATTCGCGCGGCGAGCTGCTGCTCGACGCAGTCGACGGCCTGGAGCAGACGCTGAGCGCGGCGTGGGACCGCATCAGCGCCGCCGCGCAGACAGAACAGGTGCTGTCATGACGCCGCCACGCGAACTGGTGGTGATCAGCGGCAAGGGCGGTACCGGCAAGACAAGCGTCGTAGCCGCCTTCGCGGCTCTGGCCGGAGGCTCCGTGCTCGCCGACTGCGACGTCGATGCAGCCGATTTGCATCTGGTACTCGACCCCAAGCTCGGGAGCGAGCACGAGTTCAGCGGTCGCCGGCAGGCGGTCATCGATGCCGCGGCGTGCACTGCCTGCGGGCGCTGCGCCGAGGTCTGCCGCTTCGCGGCCGTGCAGGGCGCCGCCGACGACACCTACTCGATCGACTCCATCGCCTGCGAAGGCTGCGAGCTCTGCCGGCGGGTGTGCCCCGCCGATGCCATCCACATGGAGCCGGTCGTCAACGGCGCCTGGATGGTCTCCCAGACGCGCTTCGGACCGCTGGTACACGCGCGACTCGGGGTCGCCGAAGACAACTCGGGCAAGCTCGTGACGCTGGTACGCAACGAGGCCCGCCGGGTAGCGGAGGAGCAAGGATTCCCCCTCGTCATCATCGACGGCTCACCGGGCATCGGCTGCCCCGTGATCGCCTCGCTTGCCGGCGCCGATCTGGTGCTCGCGGTCACCGAACCGACCGTCTCGGGGCGTCACGACCTCGATCGCGTACTGCAGGTCGTGAGGCAGTTCCGCCTGCCGTTCGCCGTCTGTATCAACAAGGCGGACCTCAACCCGGCGCTCGGCGCGCAGATCGCCGCCGAAGCGTCCGCCGCCGGCGCGGCATTCGTGGCCACCGTCGACTACGACCCCGCGGTGACGCACGCCCAGGTGGCAGGAACCGACGTCATCGACTATGGCGGCCGCGCCGCGGCCGAGATCACGAAGCTGTGGGAGGCCGTGAGCACACTGCTCTCGCCGTCCCCGGAAAGACAGGTACTCGATGGGTGAAGGTCACGAGAAGAACAGGCCGGCCGCCGGCGGCGACGGCCACGGCTGCAGCCAGATGGAGGGCGACCCCCGCCGGCAGCAGGACGAGCTCGAGGTCCGCATGCTGCTCATCCGCCACAAGCTGCTCGTGCTGTCGGGCAAAGGCGGGGTGGGCAAGAGCACCGTGGCCGTGAACCTGGCCACAGCTCTGGCGGACGCCGGGCGGCGCGTCGGTCTGCTCGACGTCGACCTGCACGGTCCCAGCGTGCCGGGCCTCCTGGGGCTCGAGTACGCACCGCAGCCGGGGCGCGCCGGCGGCATCGCCCCGGCAAAGGTGGGCGAGAACCTCTGGGCCATGTCCATCCAGTTCTTCCTACCCGAGGGCGACGCCGCCGTCATCTGGCGCGGGCCGCGCAAGTATTCGGCGATCCGCGAGATGCTCGCCGGCGTGGACTGGGGCCATCTCGACTGTCTCGTCGTCGACGCGCCTCCCGGTACCGGCGACGAAGCGCTCGCCCTGGTCGAGCTGCTCGGTTCGGGCACTGGAGCCGTGATCGTCTCCACGCCGCAGCGCGTCGCTGTGAGCGACGTGCGCAAAGCGCTGGGCTTTTGCAAAACGCTCGACCTTCCCGTGCTCGGCGTGATCGAGAACATGAGCGGCTTCATCTGCCCGCACTGCGATGAGACCACCGATATCTTCTTGAGCGGCGGCGCCGAGACCATGGCCGCCGACGCCGGCGTGCCGTTCCTTGGCCGCATCCCGCTCGATCCGGCGGTCGTGCTGGCCGGGGAGCGTGGCGTGCCTCACGTGCAGGCCTTCGCCGGATCGCCGACGGCGGCGGCGTTCGCGGCCGCGATCGAGCCGCTGCTCACACTGACCGAGCGCCCCGCTCATCGCGTCGCCACGACTGAGGGTCGCTGAGGTAGACGATGCCAGCCGCCGTCAGCACACAGCAGCTCGTCTACGGGCCGGTGCCGTCCCGCCGGTTGGGGCGCTCCCTCGGCGTGGACCTCGTGCCTCTGAAGACGTGCACCTACGACTGCGTCTACTGCCAGCTCGGCAGGACCACATACAAGACAGTGCGCCGGGAACGCTGGGTCGACCCATCGGATGTCGTGGCTCAGGTGCGCGCCAGGCTCGAGTCGGAGCCCGATGTCATCGCTCTCGCCGGCTCGGGCGAACCGACCCTGCACGCGGGGATCGGTGACGTGATCGCTGGCATCAAGCGACTCACGGACGTGCCGGTGGCGGTCATCACCAACGGGTCGCTGCTCAGCCACCCGACGGTACGCCGAGGGCTGGCGGCCGCCGACATCGTGCTGCCGTCGCTCGACGCCCCCAGTGACGGCCTGTTCCGGCTCATCAACCGTCCACACGCGGCGCTGCGCTTCGCCGACGTGGTCGGCGGGATGATCGCGTTCCGCAACGGCTATCGAGGGCAGCTGTGGCTCGAGGTCATGCTGCTCCCCGGCGTCACGGGGATACTGGCCGAAGTGGAGCGGCTCGCGGAGCTGGCGGCGCGCATCGCCCCCGCCCGGATCCAGCTGAACACCGCGGTGCGCCCGCCGGCGGAGTCGTTCGTGTCGCCGGTCGCAGAGGGCTCCATGCAGGCGTTCGCCGGTCTCTTCGCACCCCACGCCGAGGTGATCGCCGACACCGCGCCTGGCGGCGGCGACCGAGTCGCGGGTCGCGCGGACATCCTGGCGCTGCTCTCGCGCCGTCCCTGCACCGTGGCCGACATCGCCGCCGGCCTGGGGATCCACCACGGCGAAGCGCTCAAGGCGG
>JBAXRL010000095.1:0-8629 GCA_037131205.1 Actinomycetes bacterium
ACGCGCTGGCACTTCGCAACGTCGAGAAGATCTACGGCAATCGCTCCAACATCACCACCGCCCTCGACGACGTGAGCTTCGAGGTCGCCGATGGCGACTTTGTCGGCATCATGGGGCCGTCGGGCTCGGGCAAGACGACACTTCTCAACTGCATCTCGACCATCGACAGGGTCACAGCGGGACACGTGATGGTCGGCGGTGACGACGTCACGCGCCTCAAGGGCGACGCGCTGGCGCGACTGCGCCGGGAGAGGCTCGGCTTCATCTTTCAGGACTTCAACCTGCTCGATACGCTGACCGGCTTCGAGAACATCGCCCTCGCGCTCACGATCAGCCGTGTCGGCCACGTCGAGATCGAGCGTCGCGTGGAGCAGGCTGCACGCCGGCTAGGGATCTCGAGCGTTCTGCGGAAGTACCCGCAGCAGATGTCCGGCGGCGAGCAGCAGCGCGTCGCATCTGCTCGCGCCATCGTCACGGACCCCACGCTCGTGCTCGCCGACGAGCCGACCGGCGCGCTCGACTCGAGGTCGGCGAGGGTGCTGCTCGAGAGCTTTGAGCGGCTGAACGTCGAGCTGGGCGCCACCATCCTCATGGTGACGCATGACCCCTCGGCGGCGAGCTACTGCCGGCGCATCCTGTTCATCAAGGACGGGCGTCTGTTCAGCGAGATCGCGCGTGACGGCGACGATCGCAAGGGGTTCTTCGGCCGCATCATGGAGGTCGTGACGCTCCTGGGCGGTGATACCGATGCTCAGTAAGCTGGCGCTGCGAAACACGCGGAAGAGCTTCGGAGACTTTGCCGTCTACTTCCTCACCCTGACGTTCGGGGTGGCCGCTTTCTACGCCTTCGGCTCGGTGGAGGCGCAAAGCGCGCTGGCGTCGCTCGGGTCGCTGAAGGCGGACAACCTGAAGACGCTGGGCACCACCATGGACGTGATGTCGGTGGTCGTGGCGATCGTCCTCGCGTTCCTCGTCTTCTACGCGAACGGGTTTCTCATCAGGCGACGCAAGCGCGAGTTCGGCACCTACCTGGTTCTCGGCATGCCGAAGCGTCAGGTCGCCGCCATCCTGCTGATGGAGACGATGCTCGTAGGCGTCCTCGCGCTCGGCGCCGGTCTGGCGCTTGGCGTCGCCGCGTCGCAGGGCTTGTCTCTGCTCACGGCTCAGCTGTTCGAGCTCGACATGAGCAGGTTCCGGCTGATCTTCTCCATGCCCTCGCTGCTGAAGACGGTGGCGTTCTTCGGCCTGCTCTTCGTCGTCGCCAGCGTCCTCAATCTCTTCGGGTTCTCGCGGCAGACGATCAACAGGTTGCTCAACGCGTCCAAGCGGCGGGAGACGCGCGTCAGGAACCCGTGGCTCTCGGCGGTCCTGGCGGTCATGGGTCTCGTCTTGGCCGTCGCCGGGTGCTGGGCGCTGCTGCAGTCTGGGCTCATCAAGAGCATTGACAGCGGCCTGATATGGGTCGAGCTCGGTGCCGGCGTGCTCGGGACGTTCCTGCTGTTCGCCGGCGGGTCCGGCCTCGCCTTGCGGGTCGCCCAGTCGTCGCGACGCACCTACCTGCGCGGGTTGAACCCGTTCGTGGTCCGTCAACTGGACAGCAAGGTCAGCTCGACCTACGTGACCATGGCGATCGTCTGCATCACGATGTTCTTCGCGATCACGATCCTGTCCGGCGGGATCAGCTACGGCAACGTGCTCAATCGCCAGACCTCGACTGCGTACGACGCGAGCTTCACCCGCTTTGGCAGTGAGAATCAGAAGCGATCGATACTACGGGGGATCGAAGCGAGCGGCTTCGACACCGGCAAGTACTTCGCCGAGACCCACGAGTTCGATGTGTATAAGACTGGTCTGGTGTTACGCGACCTCACGGGAGGCGGATCGGATGCCAAGGGCCTCGGAAGCATCGACCTCCAGATGATCAGTCAGTCCGACGCCAACGCGCTGCTTGGACTCCAGGGGAAGCGACCGATCGACGTCGGTGCCGACGGGTTCGCGCTCATGTTCGGCGACTATCGTCTGGAATACGGGGCGCTACGAGCTGCCTACGGGAACGCGTCCCCGAGCATCGCGGGCCGCACCCTGCGTGCCGTCTCGGGCGGACTCATCGACGTGCCGACCTCGGTAGGCAGCGATCTGCTGCCGGTGCTCGTCGTGCCCGACAAGGTCGTTCGCGGCGCGACCGTGGACAGCACCGTGCTCAACGTCCTCTACAGCGGCGATGGCGAAGCGGCGGAGAAGGCGGTGCTCGCTGCCGGCATGCTCGACACCGGGCACGAGGATCCGAGCCGGCCCTTCGACACAGCGGCAACCAGCCGGATCGTGAACACGGGGCCGCTTGCGGGGCGCGTGACCGTCACCTACATCGGGCTGTATCTCGGTCTCGTGTTGCTCGTGACGAGCGTGGCGATCCTCGCTCTGCAACAGCTCTCCGAGGCCACTGACAACAGAGACCGATATGCGACGCTCTCGAAGATCGGTGCGAGCGACAAGATGATGGGCCGGGCCGTGTTCGCGCAGGTGGCGGTCTACTTCGCCGCGCCTCTTGGCCTCGCGCTGGCGTACTCGCTCGTTGGGGGCGCCGCGATTCTCGAGGTGATCCGGCGTTTCGGCAGCGTCGACGTCGCCACCGAGTACGGCATGGCCTCGGTCATCCTCGTCGTGGTGCTCGTCGGATACTTCATCACGACCGTTCTCGCAGCGCGGCGCATCGCCCTCGAGAAGCCGCGTGGCAGACACGTGTGACGTCCCAGGGCAACGCGAACAGCCGCGTCCCGGACACGTGGGCGCACCATGTGCCAGAACATCCACTCAGCTTGCGGGCATGGTGACGGACCGCGCTTGAGGATCACGCCCGGCTTGTCGACTGGCGGCGCCAACAAGCGCATCGTTGGCTCGCAGAAGCGCAAGCGGCCTCACGGGACGCCGGCGCGCTCGCAGCTTATCCGCGGTGCGTTGGCGGTACACCTGCGCGAGCCGTGGTTGTCCACCCCGCCGGTGTTGCGCCTGCGGTCGGCAGAGCGCAGACTGAACACATGCAGATCACCGACCTCAACATCAGCAAGCTGTCCGTCGCCGAGCGAATTCAGCTCGCCGAAGACCTCTGGGACAGTGTCGCGGCCGACAGCGGCGATCTGGAGCTCACTGCCGCGCAGAAGGCCGAGCTTGATCGCCGTCTGGCCGACTTCGAACGGGACCCGGGCGCGGGCGAGTCCTGGGACGTCGTGCGCGCCCGTATCGAGAAGCGGCTCGCTCAGGCCGGATGATGGCGCGCCTCGTCGTCCGCCCGGCCGCCGAGGCAGACATCGCCGCCGCCGCTCTATGGTATGAAGCGCGCGCCAGCGGCCTCGGCGCCGAGTTCCTGCGCCTGGTCGACGTTGCACTCGCCGAGGTCCAGCGCATGCCTGAGCGCTTCCCGGTAGTCCGAGCGCACTGCCGGCGGGCATTGCTCAGGCGTTTCCCCTACGGCATCTACTTCGTCCCCACCGCTGAGCTCATCAGCGTCGTCGCCTGCATCCACGCGCGCCGCGATCCGCGCCGGTGGGAGGAGCGCGTGGGGAGTGCCCTGTAACGAGGCGTTCGCAGGCTCGCAGAAGCGCAAGCGGCCTCACGGGACGCGGGCGCGCGCGCAGCTCATCCGCGGTGCGTTAGCAGGACACGATTACGGGGGGTTCAACAGCCCCAAGGTCACAGGTTCGATTTGTTTCCCTGCGACGAGTATCCAGGCAGTTCAGACGGGCTCCGGCGCGCCTCGTGCTTCCTTGGGGGTGTGAGCCTGACACTGTAGGATGGCCTCGTCCAAAGGGCCCGGTTCCCAGGGGGGGAGGCGCACCGACGTGGCTCCAAGCACCAAGGAAGCGCAACGCGCCGAGCTCCACAAGACGATCTGGCGCATCGCGAACGATCTTCGCGGGTCCGTGGACGGATGGGACTTCAAGACCTACGTGCTCGGCATCCTCTTCTACCGGTTCATCTCCGAGAACCTCACCGCCTACCTGAACGCACAAGAGCGTGAGGCGGGGCGCCCCGATTTCGACTACGCGAGGCTCTCCGACGCCGATGCGGAGTTCGGCCGCGCCGAGACGGTGGCCGAGAAGGGCTTCTACATCCTGCCCAGCGAGCTGTTCGAGAGCGTCTGCAGGCGCGCGGGCACTGACGAGAACCTCAACGAGACGCTCGAATGCGTGTTCCGCAACATCGAGGGCTCGGCCGTCGGCGCCGACAGCGAAGACGACCTCAAGGGCCTCTTCGACGACCTCGACGTGAACAGTGCCAAGCTCGGCAACACGGTGGCCAGGCGCAACGAGAAACTGGTCAAGCTGCTCGATGCGATCGGCGACCTCGGCTTGGGCAACTTCGAGGACCACACCATCGATGCGTTCGGCGACGCGTATGAGTACCTCATGCAGATGTACGCATCGAGCGCCGGCAAGTCCGGCGGGGAGTTCTACACGCCGCAGGAGGTGAGTGAGCTGCTGGCGCGCATCACCGTGGTGGGCAGGACCGAGGTGAACAAGGTCTACGACCCCGCGTGCGGCTCGGGCTCACTGCTGCTCAAGTTCGCGAAGGTGCTGGGCAAAGAGAACGTCCGCCAGGGCTTCTTCGGCCAGGAGATCAACCTGACCACGTACAACCTCGCGCGCATCAACATGTTTCTGCACGACGTGAACTACGAGCAGTTCGACCTCGCGCACGGCGACACGCTGACCGACCCGGCGCACTGGGACGACGAGCCGTTCGAGGCGATCGTCTCCAACCCGCCGTACTCGATCAACTGGGACGGCGACGCCAACCCGCTGCTCATCAACGACCCGCGCTTCGCGCCCGCCGGCGTGCTCGCGCCCAAGTCGAGAGCCGACCTCGCCTTCACCATGCACATCCTGAGCTGGCTCGCGGTCGACGGCGCCGCGGCGATCGTCGAGTTCCCCGGCGTGCTCTACCGTGGCGGCGCGGAGCGCAAGATCCGCAAGTACCTCATCGACAACAACTACGTCGACACGGTCATCCAGCTCCCGCCGGACCTGTTCTTCGGCACCACGATCGCGACCTGCGTGATCGTGCTCAAGAAGTCGAAGACCGACAACGCGGTGCTCTTCATCGATGCGTCGGCGGAGTTCGTTCGCGCCGGCAACAAGAACAAGCTCACCGCGGCGAACCGGCAGAAGATCCTCGATGCCTTCACTGCTCGCGAGGACGCCGAGTACTTCGCCCGCGTCGTCCCAAGCGCCGAGATCGCCGCGAACGACTACAACATCGCCGTCTCCTCGTATGTGGAGCAGGAGGACACGACCGAGGCCGTCGACATCGTGGCGCTGAACGCCGAGATCGCCGGCATCGTGGCGCGACAGACGGAGCTGCGCACCCTGATCGACGCGATCGTGGCCGACTTTGAGGGCACGTCGTGAGCCGCATCGACGCGATCGTGGCGAACTCGGAGCGTGGGTCGTGAGCGAGCAGGCGCCCGGAGAGATCGTCCTGTATTCGCGCGAAGATGGAGCGCCTGCCATCGAGGTGCACCTTGAGGCAGACACGGTGTGGCTGACTCAACAGCAGCTTGCTGCGCTCTTCCAGACCTCACGTACAAACGTCGTCGAGCACATCCAGCACATCTATGAAGAGGGCGAGCTCGAGCAGGACGCAACCTGTCGGGATTTCCGACAGGTCGACGCCGCGGAATTCCGGGCACAGAGCCACGAGCCGACGTACATGAAGGACTGGCTCGCGCATCTCGACCGTCTGATCGCCGCTATGGAAGCGCAGACACTCAACGGCCCCGGCTCCACAAGCCATCAGCAGGCGATGGAGAAGGCGGAGGGCGAGTACGAGAAGTACCGTGCGTTGGCCGACTCGCCTCCTTCGGACGTCGAGCGCGCATATCTCGACGCGGTGAAGCGCGCTCAGCACCGGCTTGAAGAGGGGGAATCGTCGTGAGCGAGAGGCCGATAGCGCTGACGGACCCGCCGGACGGGTATGCGGAATGGCTCGGTGCCCTCAAGCTTCGTATTCACGTCGCGCAGCAGCGCGCATCGCTCGCAGTGAACGCCGAGTTGCTCCAGCTGTATTGGCAGATCGGCCGCGACATCCTTGTGCGCCAAGCGGAGCAGGGGTGGGGTGCGAAGGTCATCGACCGCCTTTCGCATGACCTCCGCGAGGCGTTCCCCGAGATGAAGGGGTTCTCGCGGGCGAATCTGAAGTACATGCGTGCGTTTGCGGAAGCTTGGTCAGAGGATGAAATTGGCCAACAGCCTGTTGGCCAATTGCCGTGGGGGCACAACATCGTGCTCTTCACGAAGCTCAAGGCGCCGGAGGAGCGACTGGCCTACGCCCATGCGGCCGTCCGGCACGGGTGGTCACGCAACGTCCTGGTGATGCAGATCGAGACCCGGCAGCTTGAGCGTCAGGGACGGGCCATCACCAACTTCGCGCAGGCTCTTCCGTCGCCACGATCCGACCTCGCCCGTGAATCCCTGAAGGACCCGTACCGGTTCGACTTCCTGGGGATCGGCGATGAGGCCCTTGAGCGCGAGATCGAAAAGGCTCTGGTGGAACATGTGACCGAGTTCCTCCTGGAATTGGGAGCGGGCTTCGCCTTCGTCGGTCGGCAGGTGCATGTTGAGGTGGGCGGCGAGGACTTCTATCTGGACCTGCTCTTCTACCACCTGAGGCTGCACTGCTACGTCGTCATCGAGCTCAAGGCCGGCGGCTTCAAGCCCGAGCACCTGGGCCAGCTTGGTTTCTACCTGACCGCGGTCGATGAGCGCATCAAAGACGAACGGGACGAACCGACCATTGGCCTGCTGCTGTGCAAGAGCAAGAACAAGGTTGTCGCGGAGTACGCCCTTCGCGACAACAGCCGGCCTCTCGGCATCGCCGAATACCAGCTCGTTGAGGCATTGCCCGAGCCGCTTCAGACGAACCTGCCGACTATCGAGCAGATCGAGCGGGAGCTGGAAGGGGAGTCGTCGTGAGCCGGATCGACGAGCTGATCGGGGAGCTCTGCCCGGATGGGGTCCAGTACAAGAGACTCGGGGATCTCGGTAGGCGCAACAAAGGAACGGCAATAACAGCCGCGCAGATGAAGAGAATCGAGAAGCCGGACGGTCCAATACGCGTATTCGCCGGCGGGCAGACCGTCGCGAATGTTGCCGAGGGGGCGGTACCAGACCGGCATGTGGTCCGCGTGCCAAGCATCATCGTGAAGTCGCGAGGGCATATCGGCTTCGCGTACTACGATCAGCCGTTCACGCATAAGGCTGAACTCTGGTCGTACTCGATTTCGCGAGATGACGTGGATCAGAGATTTGTCTACTACTACCTGCTCACTCGGGCGAAAGCGCTCCAGGAGATCGCAAGGGCGACCTCGGTGAAGCTGCCGCAACTTGGTGTCCGGGACACGGACACGCTCCGGATCCCCATCCCGCCTCTCGAAGTGCAGCGGGAGATCGTGCGGGTGCTCGACACGTTCACGGAGCTGGAAGCGGAGCTGGAAGCGGAGCTGGAAGCGGAGCTGGAAGCCCGGCGGCGTCAGTATGCCCACTACCGAGACGCACTCCTGACCTTCCCCGAGGGGGGCGTCCGGTGGGTTCCGATGGGTGAGGTCGGCGAGTTCATTCGGGGTCGTCGGTTCACGAAGGCCGATGTCGTCGATGACGGGATCCCGAGCATTCACTACGGCGACATCTACACACGGTACGGTGTCGATGCCGACGAGACCGTGTCGCACGTTCGCCGCGACTTGGCCCCGCGACTGCGGTTCGCCCAGCCTGGTGACGTCGTGATTGCGGCCGTCGGTGAGACTGTCGAGGATGTGGGCAAGGCCGTCGCCTGGCTCGGCGACACGGATGTCGCAATCCACGACGACTGCTTCCTGTACCGCCACACCATGAACGCCAAGTACATCTCGTACTACCTGCAAACCGCGGCTTTCCACTCTCAGAAGAGCAGCCATGTCGCGCGCGCGAAAGTGAAGCGACTCTCGGCCAAGGGCCTCGCCAAGATCACCATTCCGATACCGCCGCTTGAGGAGCAGGAGCGCATCGTCGCCATCCTCGACAGGTTCGACGCGCTCGTGAACGACCTGTCGAGCGGCCTTCCTGCCGAGATCGCCGCTCGTCGCAAGCAGTACGAGTACTACCGCGACCGCTTGCTGACCTTCAAGGAGGCAGCCGCATGACGGGCAAGCACATCGAGCTGTTCCTCGTCGAGGGCGTCCCGGGCGGCATCACCACCGCGGAGATCGCCGGCTGGACCGGTCACGTCCTCGCCGGGCCACGCTCTGACCTCGGCGATGTGCTGAGGCGCCCGGAGGCGAAGCGCAACGGCGCGTACTTCCTGCTCGGCGACGATGAGGAGGCGGTGGGTGGCGTGCGCTGCTACATCGGCCGCACGGAGAACTTCATCAACCGGTTCCGTGACCACTCGGCGAAGAAGGAGTTCTGGGATCGCATCGTCCTCATCACGTCGAAGGACGATTCGTTCACGGAGGGGCACTGGGGCTACCTCGAGTGGCGGCTCGTGGAGCTCGCGAAGCAGGCTGCGCGTGTCACGCTGGCCAACGGCAACGATCCGCAGGGTCGCAAGCTCTCGGAGGCGCAGGCCTCGGACATGGAAGCGTTCCTGGCGCAGCTGC
>JBAXRL010000096.1:0-8606 GCA_037131205.1 Actinomycetes bacterium
GCGGCATCGCCGAGGCGCTCAAGGGCGCCGACGTGTGCATCGCCCTCAGCAAGCAGGGCCCAGACACCATCGAGAAGGACTGGATCAAGGCGATGGCGCCCGACCCGATCGTCTTTGTCTGCGCCAACCCCACCCCTGAGATGTGGCCCTGGGACGCCAAGGAGGCAGGCGCCGCCGTGGTCGCTACCGGGCGCTCCGACTTCCCCAACCAGGTCAACAACTCGATCGGCTTCCCCGGTATCTTCCGCGGCACCCTGGACGTGCGCGCCAAGACGATCACCGACGAGATGTGTATCGCTGCCGCGGTCGAGCTCGCCAAGGTCGCCGAAGACAAGGGCCTCAGCGCCGACTCCATCATGCCGACCATGGACGACTGGGAGGTGTTTCCGCGCGAGGCCGCGGCGGTAGCCATGAAGGCCATCGAGCAGGGCATCGCGCAGCGCACTGACCTGACCTTCGATCAGGAGGTCGCCGAGGCCACGGCGATCATCGCCCGTGCCCGCGGCATGGTGCAGGACGCCATGGCGGCCGGCTACATCGCGATGCCCGAGGGCAGCAGGCCGCCGGCGCCGACCCGGGCGGCCATGAAGGCCGCCGCCCGCGGCGCCGGCGACTACGCCGGCGAGGCCGTCGACAAGGCCGTCGATGCTATCGGGCCGGCCGCCCAGAGGGCCGCGGAAGCGGCCCAGTCGGCGGCCGACATGGTGGCCGACGCCATCAAGAGGGCCACCGATCGCACCAGGTAGGACGAGAGCCCGGCAAGGCCGGCGGACGACGCGTCGCCCGCGACGAAGGACCAGGAGTAGCGAGCACAGATGGACGGCGGGCGGGGCGGCTCTTCCGGCCGCCCCTACCGCTTCACCGTGAAGCTCATGGCGTTGCTCGCGCCCGCCGTGGTCGTCACCGTGACGCTCACCTTGCCGTAGCTGGCCGTAGCCGGCACCTTGCACTGGATCCGCGTGGCGCTCCAGGACACGTACCTGGCGCACTTCGCGCCGCCGAACCTCACCGTGCCGGCGCCTTGCGCCGCGCCGAGGTTCGCGCCGCTGATGGTGACGAGCCCGCCGCGCTTCGCGGACGCGGGGCCAAGCCCGGTGATCGTGGGCCAGGTCAGCGGTCCGACGTCCTTGCCCCACCAGAGATCGTCGTCCTCGAACCAATGACCGGGATCCTCGTCGATGATCTGCCGTCCGTTGACCCAGATCCTGAAACGGTCGGGCCGCCAGCCCCCGGCAACGCCGTCGCTCGACTTGTAGATCGAGACCCTGGCGAGGTGCTCTGCGGTGAAGGCAGGGTCGCCGACGTAGACAAAGTACCAGTCGTCATCGTTCTGCTCGAAGTCGCTGTAGCCGAGGCCGTCGCCGGCGCCGGTGTCGAGCTTCTTGTCGTAGCTGCTGCCGTCGTCGAGCTGCAGACGCAGGTAGACGTCGTCGTCGGTGCCGGCCAACCACACGTTGGCGGTGTGAATCCGTACCGTGACCTCGCCGATGGCCGTGCGCGGCCGTTCGCCGACGTCGAGGTTCCAGGTGTCGACGAAGTCCGAGTAGTCGCCGCGCTCGGCCTGCACGATCAGCTGCTGCGCGTTGTAGACGCCGCGCTCCATGGCGACGTCGATGTTCCGGCGCCGGGTCTCGCCGTTCGGCTGGCTCGCGTCGAGCGCCGCCGCCGACTCGGCGTAGTCGCAGTACAGGCCGCCGACGGTCGCCGTCAGGGCGTTGTTCATGGTTGCGAAGCAGGCGTCGATCCAGGCGTGAACGCCGTCTGCCAGAGGGCTCTCGCCGTACACATCCTGTAGCGCCTGAGCGAAGAGGCGCTCGGTGGGAGGGTGCAGCCCCCCGAGGTAGCCCGTCAGGAACGTTCCCGCATCCGCGCCCAGAACGTAGTCGGCGGCGTCGTGCCCGCCGAGGTCTTTCCAGATGTAGGGCTCGGCGTATTTCTCGAGCTCGCCGTGCTTGCTCTGCGTGCCGGCGTCGTCAAAGAAGACGCCCCCGGCCTCGGGATTGACGTAGAGGCCATGACCGGCGAGATCGCCGGTGGTGTGCGTGAGGTAGCCGGCCGCGAAGGCGATCTGCTCGAGGTCGCCGCCGGCGAGCGCGCGCCGCATGAGGATCGTGGCCAGCGTGCCGACGCGGTGATAGTGCAGCTTGTTGGTCCACGGTGTGTAGCCGCGGGCGATGTCGGCATAGCTGCTGCCGCCGTAGCCGAGGTCGGCGCCATAGGAGCCCCACGCCGCCGCGGCCGGATAGGCGAGCATCGCCTTCTTGACGACACTGTGGATCGGCAGCATGTCGCGGACCTTCTCGGCCTCGACGTAGTGCCCGCCGGCCTTCCAGGCGACTGCCGGGCAAGCCGCGCCGGCGCACGCGACCAGCGAAAGGACGAGCACGAGAAGCGCGATCCGGCAGCCATGCATCGATTCCCTGCCCCTCCGGGCACGTCTCCACGGATGCGGAGCCATACGGACCCCCATTTCGATGACCACGGAAACCATTCTCCGGCGGCTGCGATCCACTGGCAAGCATGTACGATAGACGGCGTGAAGGACAAGGCCACGGATCGTGCATCCGCAACGGCGCCGCGGAACGGCCGGGCGTTGAAGAGACGACAGACGGAACGATCAAAGGAGGCCGCACGTGTGTGGAAACGGAGCGCGTGAGCTCGACGTCGGCGAGATCACACAGGCCGTGAAGGCGATGTGCATCACGGCCAACTACGATCTGCCCGCAGACGTCTACGACGCCCTCGTCAAGGCCAGGGAGGCCGAGGAGAGCCCGGTCGGCAGGGAGGTCCTCGGCCAGCTCATCGAGAACGCCGACATCGCCGTCGCCGACCGCGTGCCCATCTGCCAGGACACGGGCTTCGCGGTGATCTTCGCCGCGGTGGGGCAGGACGTGCACCTCGTCGGCGGCGACTTCGACGCCGCCGTCAACGAGGGTGTGCGCCAGGGCTACGGCGACGGCTACCTGCGCAAGTCCGTCGCCGCAGAGCCCGCGCACGCGCGCCGCAACACCAAAGACAATACGCCGGCCATCCTGCACACCAGCATCGTGCCCGGCCGCAAGGTACGCCTCACGATGATGGCCAAGGGCGGCGGCGCCGAGAACATGAGCAGCCTCAACATGCTCAAGCCCTCGCAGGGGTGGGCCGGCATGGTCGACGCCGTCGTCGAGACCGTCTCGAAGGCCGGCTCCAACCCGTGCCCGCCGGTGATCGTCGGCGTCGGCATCGGCGGCACCATCGACATGGTCACGGTGCTCGCCAAGAAGGCGCTGCTGCGCGACCTCGGCAGCACGCACCCCGACCCGCGCCTCGCCGCCATGGAGGCCGAGCTGCTCGAGAAGATCAACGCGCTCGGCATCGGCCCGCAGGGTCTCGGCGGCAGCACCACCGCGCTGGCCGTGTTCATCGAGGAGATGCCCTGCCACATCGCCAGTATGCCGATGGCAGTCAACGTCCAGTGCCACGCGCAGCGGCACAAGACCGTGGAGCTCTGAGGAGAGGGGAGGACGAATGGCCGTCAAGAAGATCACGACCCCTCTCACTGACGAGGTGGTCAGAGGCCTGAAGGCCGGTGACGCCGTGGCCATCACCGGGGTCATCTACCAGGCGCGCGACGCCGCCCACAAGCGGCTCGTCGCGCTCATCGAGGCCGGCGAGCCGCTCCCCTTCGAGCTGCAGGGAGCGGTCGTCTACTACATGGGGCCGAGCCCGGCCAAGCCCGGCAACGTCATCGGCTCGGCCGGCCCCACGACCAGCGGCCGCATGGACGCCTACGCGCCGCTGCTCATGCGGCACGGCCTCAAGGGCATGATCGGCAAGGGCCTGCGCTCGCAGGAGGTCAAGGACGCGATGCACGAGTGCACGGCCGTGTACTTCGCCGCCACCGGCGGGGCCGGCGCCCTGCTCGCGAAGAGCATCGTGGGCAACGAGGTGATCGCCTGGCCCGAGCTCGGCGCCGAGGCCGTGGCCCGGCTGGAGGTCAAGGACTTCCCGGCGATCGTCGTCAACGACTGCCACGGCGGCGACCTGTACGAAGAAGGGCGCAAGAGGTACGCGAAGACGGTTTGAGCGGGCGGACGGGCGGGTGGGGCGGGCGGCCGGAAGAGCCGCCCGCCTGAACGTCCACCCCGCGAGGTCATTGGGAGCCTGTTTCCACAGCCGGGCGGCTGCTACTCTGCTCTCATGCGACAGCCCAGCCATGACACCCCTCCCAATGATGTTGCAGAATGCAACCAACGTGGGTATGGTCCCTCCGATGGGAGGCGATCAGCCATGGCTACACTGCACGTTCGTAACGTTCCAGACGACCTCTACGGGAAGCTGCAGGCATGCGCAGAGGCCGAACACCGTTCGCTGTCCGCTGAGGTGATCGACCTGCTGGAATCCGCAGTGGCGGCTTGCGATCGGGGGGCCGAGACGATGGAGATACTCGAGCAACTCAGGGTCATTCGGGAGTCGCTGCCTCCGGTGTCTGCGGGCTACGCCGCCGACCTCATTCGGGAGGACCGCGGTGAGATCGAACCGCGTTGACCGCGGCTGCGTTCTCGACGCCAGTGTCGCGCTGGCTCTCTCCCTCGAGGAGCCGGGTGCCGCGGCGGCGTCGCGGCTCATCGCATTGCAGGCGGTGGGGCGAGCCCGGCTTGTGGCCCCGGCGCTCTTCGATGTGGAGTGCGCGAGCGGCTTCGTCAAGGCCGTGCGCCGTGGTCGCCTGGAAGCTGAGACCTGCGCCGCGGCTCTCATCAGAACGCTTCGGTTGCCGGTGGAACGGCTGCAGTCGCCGGCGTCGGTGTTCGAGGCGCTTGGGCTCGCCCTTCAGTACGGCATCTCCGCCTACGACGCGGTCTACGTGGCGCTGGCCGCCGAGGAGCGGCTGCCGCTGGTCACGGCAGACGCGCGCCTCGTGCGGGCGCTCGCGGGCAGCCCGCATGCGGTACTGCACCTGGACGACGTCGAGCTCTGAAGCGTCGGGCTCGGCTCAGTCGCCGGCTTCGCCGCGCAGCCAGAGCCGCACCATGTCGGCGAGCATCTCGAAGACGAGATCCTCATCGACGCCGTCCGGGTCGGCGGCCACCTGCAGCGAGAGGCCGTCGATGGCGGCCACGATGAGGCTGGCGAGGGCGCGCTGCCGGCCCGCGAGCTCGTCATCGTCGCCGGCCTCCAGTTCGCCCAGCTTCAGGGCGCCGTCGAGGGCGATGTCGTAGTCGATGGCGATCTTGCCGCGCAGCACCGGGTCGCGCAGGCCACGGGCCGGCGCCTCGGAGATGCCCACGGCGCTCTGCCCGCCTTCGACAAGCGCGCCCAGCCCGCTGATGTACGCGTGCAAGCGCTCTTGTGGCGTGGGGATGTCCTTGACGCGCTCCACCAGCGCCTCCCAGGGCTCGGCCTGCATGCGATCGAGGACCGCGTGCAGCAGACCGGCCTTGCTGATGAGCTGGCGGCGCCCGGTGGACGGGTCGACGTTCGCCTTCAGGGCAACGGCCTCCAGCGTGACCGCGTCGGAGCCCTTCTCGAGCAGCATGCCGCGCGCCACATCGACGATGTGCAGGGCCATCGGCGAGAGCCCGGCGACCCACTCGTCGAGCGGTCCTTGAGGATCGGAGCTGAGCCGCGGTCGTCCGCGGCGGCGTTTCTCAGGCGTGTCGCTCACGTCATCCTCGAATCACTGCCCTTGACAGAAGGCTGTATGCTCATAACGTCGATGGTGTACCGCCCGGGGAACGGCGGGTGTCGGCCTTGTCCGCGACAGCGCACTCGAGACGTTTTGGGGGAGACATGAAGAGGACCACACCGTGCCTGGTGCGCGGCGGCCTGCTGGTGGCTCTGGCCGCCGTACTCGTCGGCGGACTTGCCTGGGGCGTCGGCGGCGCCTTCGGCGCCGACGCCCCGCCCTCGCCCGCCGGCAAGATCACGCTGCACGTAGGCTGGACGGCCGAGCCCGACAACCTGAACCCGTTCATCGGCTACGAGTCCTCATCGCTCGAGATCTTCCACCTCAACTACGACTTCCTCGTCGGCTTCAGGGCCAGCGACCTGCAGCCCGTGCCCGAGCTGGCCACGAGCTGGTCGCACTCGCCCGACGGCAAGATATGGACCTTCAAGCTTCGCGAGGGCGTGAGGTGGCAGGACGGCGAACCGTTCACGTCCAGGGACGTCGTCTTCACTTTCAATTACGTCATCAAGCACCAGCTGGGCAACTTCACGAGCTACACGGACTTCATCGACAAGGTCGAGGCTGTGGACGACCTCACGGTGCGCTTCGTCTGCTCCAGGCCCAAGGCCAACATGCTGGGCATGGTCGTGTGGATCATGCCGCAACACATCTGGTCCAAGGTCAGCGGCGCGGCGGCCGCCAGGAGCTTCCCCAACAAGCCGCCGATCGTCGGCACCGGGCCGTTCCAGGTCGTGGAGTGGAAACGCGGCGGGTACGTGCGCGCCGTGGCCAACAAGGACTACTGGCGCGGCGCGCCCAAGGTCGACGAGGTCATCTGGAGCCTCTACAAGAACGCCGACACGATGGCCGCCGACCTCAAGTCGGGCAACCTCCAGGTGGCCTGGGACATCCCGCAGGCCCAGTTCAAGACCCTCGACGCGTCCCCGGACCTCGCCGCCATCGGCGGCGTGCTCAACGGCTTCAACCACATGGGCTTCAACTGCTACACGGGGGCCGCCTCACTGGGCAACCCGGTGCTCAAGGACTGGCGCTTCCGGCAGGCCCTGAACTGGGCCATCGACAAGCAGACGGTGGTCGACACCGCCTACTACGGGCACGGTACGCCGGCGACGACCATCATCCGCTCCGGCTACTACAAGCCTCCGCTCGACTACCACTGGCAGCCCCCCGCCGACCAGCTCTACGCCTACGATCCGGCGAAGGCGGAGGCTGCCCTCGACGCCGCCGGCTACAAGGACACGAACGGCGACGGCGTCCGCGATCTCCGCGGCAAACCGATCGAGCTCCGCCTGTTCGCGCGCGCCCAGTCGGCCACCGACCAGATCGTCGGCAAGCTCATCACGGGGTGGCTGGAGAAGATCGGCCTGCAGATCGACTATCAGGTCGTCGATGAAGGCGCCATGACCGACAAGATCTACAACTACAAGGGCGACGTCTTCGCCCCCGACTACGATCTCTTCCTCTGGTACTGGTACGGCGACCCCGACCCCAACTTCATCCTCTCGGTGCTCACCAGGTCACAGGTAGGCTCGTGGAGCGATACGCAATGGACCAATGCCGAGTACGACCGGCTGTACTACCAGCAGCAGACGACCATCGATCCGCAGGCCCGCAAGGAGCTCGTCTGGCGGATGCAGCAGATCGTCTACGAGCAAAGCCCGTACATCGCGCTCACGTATCCCGAGTGGCTGGAAGCCTACGACGACACCGGGTGGACGGGCTGGGTGAGGACGCCCTCGGGAGACGGGTCGGTCATCTACACGTCATACAATATCGACAGCTATCTCTTCGCCCACCCCACCCCGGGGGCTCCGGCGAAGTCGGCGTCCAACAGCGCCGGGACCATCGTCGCGGCCGTGGTCGCGGTGGTGGTCGTGGCGCTGATCGTCGTCCTCGTGGTGCGGGCGCGCCGTCGCCGCACGGTCGAGGAATGAGCGGCCGGGAGGGCTGAGATGCACACGCTGAGCTGGAATGAGATCGACGACATCCTCATGGGCGCCACCATCATGGGGTGCGGCGGCGGCGGCGATCTGGCGGAGGGCCGCGAGCTGATGCGGCGCGCCTACGACGAGGGCCGCGCCGTGACCCTCGCGGCCCCGCACGAGCTGCCCGACGAGACCCTTGTCGCCTGTCCCTATGGCGTGGGCGGCCTTACCGTCGGCGACGAGGCGGAGTACGCCGGGTCGAGCTGGGCGAAAGAGCACCCCAGCGTGCTCGCCGTGCGCGCCCTCGGTGCGCACCTGGATCGCGAGATCGGCGCCCTCATCAGCGGCGAGCTCGGCGGTACCAGCATCGCCGACGCCTTCTACCCGGCGGCGCTGCTGGGCCTCGCGGTGGTAGACGCCGACCCAGTCGGCCGGGCCGTGCCGGAGATCGAGCACTCGCTGTTCAACCTGTACGGCGTGCCCATCGCTCCGCAGGCGGTGGTCAATGAGCTCGGCGACACCGTCATCATCACGGCGGTCGCCGACGACCGCCGCGCCGAGGCGCTGGTGCGCGCCCTGGCGGTCGCCAGTCGCAACGTCGTCTGGGTCGCCGATCACGCCATGCCCTGGGGACGCATGAAGGACTTCGTGATCCCGGGGGCCATCTCCCTGGCGAGGGACGTGGGGCGGGCGTTTCGCCAGGCTGCGGCGGCGGGCGAGGACACGGCCGCGGCGGCGGCGGCGGCCGCAAGCGGCGGCGTGCGCTTCCGCGGCCGCGTCTCCGCCTTCTCGTGGGAGGAAAAGGACGGCTTCACCTGGGGCGAGCTCGAGATCGCCGGGCAGGGTGTCGACGCCGGCGCCGCCTACCGCATCTGGTTCAAGAACGAGAACCTTATGGCCTGGCGCGACGGCGCGCCCGACGTGACCGCTCCGGACCTGATCTGCTGCTTCTCCCGCGAGACCGGCCAGCCCATCACCAACCCGCATCACGAGGTCGGCCGGGCAGTGAC
>JBAXRL010000097.1:0-8582 GCA_037131205.1 Actinomycetes bacterium
AGCGAGCTCGTGCGCCGCACCCTCGGCGAGCACGTCTTCGAGCGCTTCGTGACCAACAAGCTCAACGAGTGGTACGAGTACCGCGAGCAGGTCACCGATTGGGAGGTCAAGAGGTACTTCTCGCTGCTCTGACGCGCTCCGCATCGCTCACCCGGTGCGCGCCGCGGGCGCCGGCTCTGCGTGTACAAGGGCGCGTTCGTTGCCCCTGCCGCTGGGCGCGGGCCGGCCGCGCGAACGGGACCAGCGGGAGCGGGCCGCAAAGACGGGCGGCGATCGCTGTCGGAGACTCGCGCGAGCGCCGCGAGTGGGATCGGCCGGGGTTCGCCGGCCCCGGCTGGGGCGACGTAGGCCCGGGCCGTCTCGGCTATGCGGGCGCGAGCGCATCGCATATGCTTCTCCCGCGGGCGCCGGGACGGCGTCGCCTTCCACATCGAGGTCATGTGCGTGACCACCTGCCGGTCCGGTGAGGAGGAGCAGCAAGAGACCGTGATCAGTGCCTGGGAGGGGATGGTCAGCCGGAAGCAGCGGAGCAGTGGAGAACCTGAAAAGCGAGAGAAGAACGAAAGGGCTTGCCGTGAAAGCACCAGAACTACCGCCCTACGATCATCAACCGCAACCCTACGAGGGGCCGTCCTACGAGGAGGTCCTGACACTGAAGAACCGTTTTGTGACACCGACGTCCGTTCCCAACTACAAGAAGCCCCTCATGATCGTCGAGGGTTCCATGCAGTACCTCTTCGACCACGAGGGGCGCCGGTACCTGGACGTCATCGGCGGGATCGTGACGATCAGCGTCGGCCACTGTCATCCATACGTAGTACGGAAGGTGACGGAGCAGACAGAGCGGCTCCAGCACGTCACATCGATCTACCTTCACCCGAACATCGCGAAGTACGCCGAGATGCTGGCTGCGAGGCTGCCTGGAGATCTCAGCGTCTGCTACTTCGTCAACTCGGGATCCGAAGCCAACGATATGGCGCTGCTGATGGCGCGGCTCTATACGGGCAACTACGACGCGGTGGCTCTGCGCAACGCCTACCACGGCGGCAGCGCCTCGACGATGCAGCTCACGGCCCACAGCACCTGGAAGTACAACTACCCCCACAGCTTCGGCGTCCATCACGCGGTCAACCCCGATCCCTACCGGGGACCCTGGGGGCGTGACGATCCGCAGGCCGGAGAGAAGTACGCCGGGGAGATCAGGAACCTGATCGACTACGCCACCCCCGGAAGGGTGGCTGCATTCTTCGCCGAGACGATTCAGGGGGTCGGCGGCGCCGTGGTGTTTCCGGAGGGGTTCTTGAAGGGGGCCTACGAGGTGGTCCGGGAGGCCGGTGGGGTGTGCGTCGCCGACGAGGTGCAGACGGGATTCGGCCGCACGGGAGCGAACTACTGGGGCTTTGAGAACGACGGGGTCGTTCCCGACATCGTGACCCTGGCCAAGGGGATCGGCAACGGGGTTCCCCTGGCGGCGGTGGTGACGACGCCCGAGATCGCCAACGCGCTGGCGGATCGGGTCCACTTCAACACCTTCGGCGGGAACCCGGTGTCCTGCGCGGCGGGGATGGCCGTATTGGAGGTCATCGATCGGGACGAGCTTCAGAGGAACTGCCTGGAGCGCGGCAAGGAGCTCATGGATGGGTACCAGAGGCTCATGGCCAAGCACGACATCATCGGCGACGTGCGCGGCCTGGGTCTTATGACGGGGATCGAGCTGGTGAAGGACCGCAAGACCAAGGAGCCGGCGACGGCGGAGTGCCTGCAGGTCTTCGAACGGCTCAAGGATCTGGGGCTGCTCGTGGGCAAGGGCGGTCTGCGCGCCAACACGCTCCGCATCAAGCCGCCCATGTGTATCACGAAGGCGGATGTGGAGTTCGTGCTCGACGCCCTCGATGTCGCCATGAGCGGACTGTAAGGCAGAGCTCTCGCGAGGATACATGGCGCCGTGTTGGGACGGAGCGAGCTCCATCAAGCGACAAGGTCGCGATGTCTCACCGGGACAGGAGCCCGTGGAGGTCGCCGCCGAGGACCAGCTCGACATCCTCTGCGAGACCATCGGTCAGCGTCCCAGGACGTGGTGTACCGGCCTGAGAACGGCCCCGGTCCCGATCCGCCCGTGCGGGAGGGCGCAGGGGGCGCGAGTCCCCTGCGCCCGAGACGGCCGTTGCGACCATGAGCGGGAGTATCGGGGTGGTGCTCACGCGATCGTCCGTTCCCTCATCGTCGTCGGTCGGGCCCTTCCGGCGTTCTCCTTCCGGTCCGGCGTCCTTGACCCCGCGACCGACGCGGGACACACGCTCGATCGGCGCCCGCGCGGAGCGGCGGCGGCGATAGCGTCGTCAGCGATACTCATGGCCCCCCCTACGGCGGTGTTGTGGCGTCTCCACGCCGTCCGGGGGCGCTCACGGCGCGCCCGCGGCGGCGGCTTCGCTCACGTCAACGCGGGCGCGGCGCCCGGCGGCGGCGGCCCGCTGATCGGCGGCGGTGTCTCTCACGGGGCGCCCCCGTGATCGCCAGGATCGGCGGCGATCACGGCGTGCCCCTTTCGTGAGGCCGCGCTCGCCTTGCGAATGGCGTCGCTTGTGTCTGCCGAGTAGAGCGTCGCGCCGACCATGGCCCCTCCAGGGGCGTTCTGTTGCGCCCCCCGGAAGGCGCGCCCGAGGCGCTCGAGGCCCTCGGAGCAATCGCGGTCGGGAAGACAGGCCTCGATGAGCACGAGCTTGTCGGTCTCGCGCTCGGCGGTCGCCAGGGCTCGCGCCAGCTCCTCCTCCGTGGTGACGCGGATGCCGATCACGAACGACCCGTCGCCCAGCACCTCCGGCAAGCGCGAGTACTGCCACATCTGGATGTCGTTGTACGCCCCGTCCTGGTGAAGCTTGCGCTCGACCAGGTAGCCGTCGTTGTTGATGACCACGATCACCGCCGGGAGGCGTTCCCTGATCAAGGTGGAGACCTCCTGCGCCGTCATCTGGAAGGCCCCGTCGCCGGTGAGGACGACCGGGCGCTTGTCGGGACGCGCCAGCGCCGCCCCGAGAGACGCCGGCGTGCAGTACCCGATGGAGCTGTAGTAGATCTGGACGATGAAGTTCTCAGCCTCTTCGATGTGGAACTCCGGCGCCGCGCAGAAGGCGTCGCCGGGCTCGGCCAGAAGGATCATGCCGTCGTCGAGAAAGTAGTCCAGCGCCTCGTAGAGTCGCGGCGCCGTCAGCGTGCACGCCGGCCGCGGCGCGAAGGGCTGCAGAGGGCGATAGCCCTCCGCCGGATGCGAGCTCAGGTAGGAGCGCGGTTTCACGTTGGCGGCGAGGCGCTCCATGAGGTCGCGGAGCTGGATCTGGTGGTAGAAGTGGTGGCCGAGGCGCACCTCGCCGGCGGCGGCGCCTATCACCCGAGCGCTGTCGAGGTCGGCGCTGAACAGCCCGGTGTCGAGATCGGTCTTGCGCACGCCGAGCGACAGCACGCAGTCGGCGTCCTCCACCTGCCGGCGCACCGACTCGCGGCTCCAGGCGCCCTGGTAGATGCCGACGAACTGCGGGTGCAGCTCGGGCAGCAGAGACTTGCTGCTGAGCATCGTCGCAAAGGGGATCTCCGTGGTCTCCACGAGCCGCAGCGCCTCGTCCCCCAGGCCGAAGCGCATCAGCTCCACGCCGGCGAGGATCAGTGGGCGCCGCGCCGCGTCGATGAGCGCGGCGACCTCGGCGACGCACTCCTGCAGGCTCTCCTCGTCGGACGCGGGCGGCGCCTCGCGGCGCAGCTCTCCCGGGGCGCGGCAGGGGGCGACGGCGATGTCGGCGGGCAGCTCCAGGTAGACGGGCAGCTTGCGTGCGATGCACGCCGCGACGACGCGGTCGATCTCGTCGGGGGCGGTCTCGGGATCGGTCAGGATGGCCGCGTCGGCCGTCATCTTCTTGCAGATGTCCAGCTGCAGGTAGTAGCTGGAGATGAGGTGGTGGACCATGGCGCGTGACTCTCTGCGGCGGGCCGGCGGGGCGCCGCTGACGATGATCACCGGCACCTGCTCCGCATACGCTCCGGCCAGGGCGTTGAGGATGCTCAGGCCGCCGACGCCGTAGGTGACCACGGCGGCGCCCGCCCCGTTGAGACGGGCGTAGCCGTCCGCCGCGTACCCGGCGTTCAGCTCGTTGCAGGTGCCCACCCACCGAAGAGGACCGGCGACGACCTCATCGAGAAAGTCCAGGACGTAGTCTCCGGGGACCCCGAAGAGGTGCCGGATGCCGACATCGTGCAGGCGCTTGATGAGGTAGCGAGAGACTGTGTGGTCCGCGGGCAAGGCGTCCTCCCTGGTCGAAGGATGGTGAGCGTGGAGCCCGGCGCGGGATCTGCGTCCCGCCGGGCTGTCGGCCTCATCATAGCGCCCAGGCGGTCCGCTCGACGCGTCCGCCGGGATCGTCGCCCGGCGGAGGGGCTGGGCTTCGAGCTCACCAACGACTTGCGCCGTGGCCGGTCTTCAAGTTCGCGCAGGGGCTCCTCAGGCTCCCGTATCCATCCCACGCCGGGCGCCGAGGACCACAACGGTCTTGAAGCGGTCGGTACGGCAGTCTCAGAGGCTCTCGCATGAAAGGCGGCTTCAGTCGGAACGTCCCCAGCGAGTTGCAGACTCCAGCACAGGGGAGCAGGAGCTGTGAGCCGGACCTCAGCCCGCACGCGACGCGATCGGCAGCCGCCGACGGCCGCGCAAAGGACAGGCGCCCGTGTTTGAGCAAGCCTTCAAGATCATCGACGACGTCCTGTGGAAAGAGGCGGGCTGCAGCAGCGAGCTCGACTACACCGAGCAGACATCGTGGCTGCTGTTCCTGAAGTGCCTCGACGGGCTCGAGCAGGATCTCCCCGACCAGGCGGCGCTCGCGGACAGGTCGTACACCTGCATCCTCGACGAGCCCTACCGCCGGGAAGTCCGGGCCTCGCCCAGGGACGCCGCCGGCGCGCTCGACTACAACAGCCAGAGCGGCTACAACATGCGCGAGATCATCGACCATATCGACGAGCTGCGCTTCCGCTCGCAGGCCGGGAAGCACGAGCTCAGCCACCTCTACGAGGCCAGGATCCGCAACATGGGCGACGCCGGGCGCAACGGCGGCGAGCACTACACGCCGCGCCCGCTCATCCGCGCCATGGTCAAGGTCACGGATTCCCAGCTCGGCGAGACGATCTACGACGGCGCCGTCGGCTCGGCGGGCTTCCCTTGCGAGGCCTACGACTGCCTCAAGGCGACCAACCCCGACCTCAGCACCGCGCAGGACCGCACCCTGCGGGAGCGCACCTTCTACGGCAAGGAGAAGAAGTCGCGCGCCTACGTGATCGCGATCATGAACATGATCCTGCACGGCATCGAGGCGCCCCGAACGCCCCGCACGCACATCCCTGGCGGGACAGGCCCTTACTCACTGGGCGATATGTGCCATATCGTCGCCGACGCGTGGACGATGCGAGCGTATATTCAGTGTTGAAGCCATATTCATGTCTGACGTGAATATGCGGACGAGACTCGTCGCGGCGTCGTGCAGGATCGATCACCAACGACATCACGATGCAATAGCGTCGTCGTCCAGCGGTAGCGCTTGCGGAACCAGGAGTAGCCGCAGCCGCCCGGTTCGAGACGCCGATCGCCCGGACGATGGCGCGCTTCGAGAGTCCGGCCTCGAACTTGAGGCGCAGGATCTCCCTGTTCCTTCGCATGGACAGTCTCCCGCAGGCCATCGCGCCCTCCTCGTCTCGATCTTGTCGAGGAGAGTCCGGCGACCTTTCTCCATGCGCCTCTTCTTGCGGCCCCCTGACGATTCCGCCGCAGGCCCCCAGGGGTGTTCGGCTTGCCGGCGGAATCGGTGTTCGGCTTGCGGCGGAATACGCGGCGGGGGATCGCCTGACGCGAGGCCTCTCCGTCTGGCCGCCGCTCGGTCCATCCGTCCACGCCCGCCGCTGGACTCACATGGCCGCTGGCCGTCTGGGCCGTCAGTCGCCGCATGACGCCTGTTCGGAGGATCTATACTGCGCACCATGGGAGCAGACGCCATCAGACCCAAGGAATCAGCGAATCGTGCGGACGTGAGCGGGACACATCACGCGGCCGAGTTCTTCGCGGGCGTCGGCCTGGTCGGGGATGCGCTCCGGGCCGAGGGCATCTCGGTCGCATGGGCCAACGACATCGACCCGGTCAAGGAACGCCTGTTCAAGGCCAACCACGATCCCCAGGTGTTCCGCCGCGACGACATTCGCAACGTCAAGGGCCGGCAGATTCCCGACGTCGATCTTGCGACGGCGTCATTTCCCTGCACGGACGTGAGCCTTGCCGGCAACCGGGCAGGGTTGGCGGGCGAACAGAGCGGCATGTTCTGGGAGCTCACTCGCGTGCTCGAAGAGATGGACGGCGTCGCGCCTCGGGTGATCCTGCTTGAAAACGTGGTCGGCTTCTCTTCTTCAAACGGCGGCGAGGACCTTCGCTCCGCATTCGAGCGGCTCAACCACCTTGGGTATACATGCGACCTCGTCCTCGTGGATGCGAAATGGTTTGTCCCTCAGTCGCGACCACGCCTCTTCATCGTCGGGTCTCTCGATCCCCTCAATGGGGAGGCGGCTTCCCTGCTCACGAAGAGCGCAATGCGCCCGGCGTGGTACAGCGAATTCGTTGGACGTCACCCGGAGCTGAGAACGCAGACCTTCGCGCTCACTCCGCCGCATCTTGATGTTGGTGGTCTCGACGCGATCGTTGAGAGGTTGCCTTTCAGCGACGAATGCTGGTGGGGCGAAGACAGGACGAGAGCCTTTCTCAACAGCCTCAGCGAGATCAACCGCGACAGGTTGGCCTGCCTCACGGCCTACGATGAGGTCACTTGGCGGACGGCGTACCGGCGCACGCGCCAAGGTCGTCCTGTGTGGGAGATTCGGCGGGACGCGGTATCCGGATGTCTGCGGACGGCTCGAGGCGGGTCTTCGAAGCAAGCCGTGGTCGAGGCCGGCGCAGGCGGCGTGCGAATTCGCTGGATGACGGCGCGGGAATACGCTCGGCTTCAAGGAGCGCCCGATTTCGACCTCGGCGGCGTATCTGAGACTCAGGCGATGTTCGGGTTCGGAGACGCAGTGTGCGTGCCCGCGGTGCGGTGGCTTGTCGCGAACTACGTGCGCCCGCTTCTTGAGCGGCGAATGCCGGAGCGGTATGAGTCGTGTCAAGCGCCAGGCACGGTGTCTACCTCTTCTACGACTACGACGAAGAGCCGATCTACGTGGGCCAGACCTACGAACGCCTGAGCAGTCGCATTGGGCGCCACCTGACCAACCAGCGGACTGACGCCGTAGCGATGAATGTCCTCGATCCGTTCGAGGTGGCCGAGATCGAGATGTGGCCGTTCTTCGAGCTGGAGGACGCGCCGACGAACGTGGCTAAGGATGAGGCGATTCTCAACGAAGGCGACATCGCCTCGACGGAGCCGATCGAGCTGCCACCGTCTTTGCGCCTTCGCGTTGTTCCGGATGAGGTCTTCGAGGAACGCAAGCACCCTGATACGCGCATCGCCCGCAGGGCATCGACTATCGCGGCCCTCGCCCGCGCGATCAGTGAGCGAGAGGTCAGCAAGGGGCTTCGGCGAACGCTCCTTACTCAGGCCAAGAGGCTCGAGCATCTGGCCAGAGCCCGCCTCGACGAGGCAGACGCCGCGATTCCGGACCGGCAATCTGACGAAGAGGTCTGACCTCATTCAGAAGGCAGGGTCGAGAGGCGCCCGACGCCTACGACGCTGCCACACGCAGCCGTGTCATGCGCCAGGTGAAGAGCGAAGACACGAAGCCCGACCGGCGCCAAAGCGGGGGAGAGGGCACTTCGTGGGTCGCTCGGAGAGCGGCTCAAACGACGCAGAACCCCTGCAAATTGGCGGAGGGGGTGGGATTCGAACCCACGAACGACTTGCGCCGTTGCCGGTTTTCAAGACCGGTGCGATGAACCGCTCCGCCACCCCTCCGCGCCGCGCAAGTGTAGCAAGCGGGCGCGGCGCGCGTCGGCGCCCAGGGTCGCGCAGCCGGGGCGCGACGGGCGTCGGCGCTCGGGGTAGTGCGGCCGGGCGCGGCCGGCGCGCGGTCGCCGACTAGTCCCGGCGCGCGCCATCTGACATACTCCATCGTCATGACCGCTCTCTTCATCGCCTGCGCCGACGGCCTTGTGGCCCCGTCGCTCGCCGCCCTTCAGGAGAAGGAGGGCGAGAGCGACGCCGACCGCTTTCTGGTGCCCGGCGGCCCGCTGGTGCTCACGCGGCCGGGCATGGAGCGGCGCGTCGCCCTCGACTGGGTGCGCACGCAGCTCGATCTGCACGGCATCCGCACCATCTACCTCGTGTCGCACCAGGACTGCTCCGCCTACGAGCATAGCCTCGGAGGCCTCGGGTTCGACCAGCAGGAGCTGCTGGCCCGCGATCTGCAACGCGTCAAGGCGCTGCTCGAGAACACCTTCACCGACGCGGAGGTGCGCTGCTTCGTCATCCCGTGGCGCGAGAACGGCGAGGCGCCGGGGTTCGGCGAGGCCGAGCCCGTCGAGTGAGCGGCGCGGCCAAGGCGGCCGCACCAGTCGAGTGAGCGGCGCG
>JBAXRL010000098.1:0-8540 GCA_037131205.1 Actinomycetes bacterium
GCACGCTGCGCGGCATTCTCAAGCAGGCTCGCGTGACGCCTGAGGAGCTTGCAGAAGACTCATGATCCAAGGGCCGGCAGTTCGACGTCTTCCCCTGCCGAAGCCGTCTTCATGCCGCCGGCAGCGGGCAGAGCAATGCGCGATCGATCAGCCCGCGAAAGTGCGCGACCACGGTCGCGGCAAGCGCCCGGTCGCGCACCAGCAGCCCGAGTTCGATGTTGCGGTCGAGCGCCGCTTCGGTGAGGTTGGCCGAGGTGATGAACACGGCCTCCTCGTCCTTCACGACGGCCTTGGCGTGCAGCACGCCGGCAGGTCGTGCGGCCGCCAGCGAGCGCGGGTCGTAGAATACGTTCGGGCGGCGCGCTCCCGGCCAGTCGGCGGTCCAGAAGCGGTCGGCGAAGCGCCTGACCAGCGCGTCGGCTGAAGAGGTGTCGCCGT
Organism: Actinomycetes bacterium; assembly: GCA_037131205.1. Taxonomy (GTDB): domain Bacteria; phylum Actinomycetota; class Thermoleophilia; order UBA2241; family UBA2241; genus CAIXSE01. Next base: position 439 of record JBAXRL010000098.1, read on the forward strand.
GCCTGCGCTCGATGTTCAGGAGGAGCGTCACCTGCAGCGCCGGGGCGGCGTCCATGCGTCGCGAGAGCACATCTTCGACCTCGCGTCCAGAGCAGGAGGACGGTGCTGGCGCTCCAGAACGTGGACGATGCTGCACGCCAGATCCTTGCCAAGGGAACAGCCGCGCCACCCCGGTCAACTCCCGTGCATCCTTGCGGGACGAGGCCTGCGCCGTCAGCGTCGAGCCCTTGGCGCGAATGCCCAGGTCGTGCCCGTCCCTCCGCAGAAGGCCCCGCGGCCAAGCCCGGCTCGTCTGAGTTCGCGTACCCAAACGGATGTTCCATGCGCTCGCGTGCCGCCGATGCCGACGTCAGAGGCATCTGATTCCACGCGATTGATTGGGGGCGTCATGCGCAGGGTCTTCTCTTACTTCCTGGTCTTCGCGGTGCTGTGCGCGGTCTCGGCTGTGGTGGCCTACGTTCCTGCGGCACCGGCGTACGCCAGCGACGGTGCCCAGTGGCAGATCCAGGTGTTCAACGTCGATGACGTCTCGTTCGTGGACATCAACGGCACCCGCTTCGACCTCAACGGTGAGGCGAGCGGCACGGACATCGGCTTCAAGGGCGATTCCGGGTGGCGCGACATCACAGCCGCGGTGGCATCGACGGGCTCAGCCACGAGGATCACCATGCGCACATACAATCACGGCGGTGGCTACACGTGGGGTTTCCGCATCGCCCGTACGCTTCCCGGCCAAGCGCGTCAGATCCTCTTCGAGAGGGTTGCCGGCACGGCAGGCGTGACCGGTGCCAACGGCAACGACCAGACCAAAACCGAGCAGTACGTCTTTGATACCACCGTCACCATCGGGAGTCTGCTGCCTGAGACGCCCACGCCGACCCCGGCGCGCAGTCCCGTCATCAGCAGCATCACCACCCGGCCCGTGATCACGGCCGGTTTCGGTGACACGGTGACGATCCAAGGCGAGGGCTTCGGCAGTCGCACCGGTAGCGCCGCTGTGCTCTTCCTCTACCAGCCCGCGCAGAGCGGCGCGGCCGCCCAGTACATCCCCGCTACTGCGTACGACACCTGGACCGACACGCGCATCGTCTGCCAGGTGCCGGTGGACACCGAAAGCGACCTGCCTCTGACCAGGATCGGCTACTTCCGGTCGGCGAGCAGCGGTCCCATGATGGTGCGCGACTCCGCAGGGCACACGAGCAACACGAAGGATATCAAGGTCTCCTTCAGCTTCCTGTGGCGCTGGGCCAACCCCGTACAGACGGTCTACGTTTACAGCAACGGCAATGCGTTCTGGGGCGGTCAGCTGGTGGGCGCCTGCGAGAAGTGGAACTACGCCAACTCGGGCTTCCGCTTCGTGCCGAACCCGACGACACTAGTCCCGGCCAAGCCCTTCCTCGGCGACGGCTACAACGAGATCTACTGGGACTACTTGGGTTCTGATGTCCTCGCGCAGACCGAGCATTGGCCAAAGGGGAGTCGCACGCCTACTGAAGTCGATATCGTCATCAACAAGAGCAAGAACTGGGGCACCTATCTGAACCCCCTCAAGAACGATCTGGAGGCGGTCGCGCTCCACCATCTGGGGCACTTCGTCGGCCTGCGTGACCTCTGGGGCGATGCCGACAAGACCAACACGATGTATGGCTGGATCGACTGGTACAGCGGCCTGAACAACGTCATCTGGATTGACATGCTCAGCAACGACGCAGCGTGGGGCGCCCAGCGCATCTATCCCTCGACACCCTCGGGGTCGACGGTCTTCTTCGACGGCTTCGAGGGGCAGGAGTTCGCGTGGCGTGTCGCCACCGATCACTACACGACCTCGCCGAACTGGGGTTTGACGAGCTACAGAGCCGCCACGGGCGCTCACTCCGCCTACTGTGTGGGCAGCTCGATCTCCGCGCCCGGGCCATACGTGAACAACATGGCCACTCTCATGTACGTTGGCCCCTTCGACCTCTCAGGCGCCACGGGCGGGACTCTGGAGTGGGACGTCTGGTTCGACACTGAGCTGAGTTGTGACAAAGTCTGGGTGGGCCTGTTCGGCGGCGTCCCGAGCGGCGGGAATGGCAGGGGCGTGGGCTGGTGGGGCACGTCGGGAGGCTGGGATCACGAGGTCATGGACATGGCCAGCAACTCTATGCTCCGCCCCCTGCTCGGCCGCAGGGACGTGTACATCGGCATGCAGTTCTACTCCGACGGCTCTGCTGTGAAGCAGGGTGCCTACGTCGACAATGTCAAGCTGACCGTCCAGAGCCGCGCCTACGCCACCGGCGCGCGAGCTGTGGGCCATGTCGATCGCACGCAGCCGATGTCACAGGGTCGGCTCCAGGTCGAGTCGACCTGCGAAAGCGCAGGGATGCAGCCTCTGGAGCAAAGCCAGCCGTAGGCGAACGCAGCGCAGGGGCTGCCGGCGCTGCCGGCGGCGGCTTCCTGTGCCGCAGCGCGTGGATGGCCCCACCTGCGGCTCTTGTTGGCGGAACACGAATGCACCGAACTGTGTGAGGCGGACGGCCTCGCGCAGTTCGGTGCATCTGCTCCTTCCTGCAGTGCATGAGCCTCTTGCTTGGGCCTCGCGACGGAAGCTGAATGCCGCGGCAGCTACCTACCGTGTGAGGGTATCCCGCGTCCTGAGTGAGCGGTCAACCGGTCGCGGGGCCATGGCTTCTGCGGGGCTCGGTGTCGACACACAGTCTCTGCTTCGCTTTCCCTCGGCGAAGGCACATGCGTCCAGACGTGAGCGACGCGTGCCAGTGACTCAGTGGGCGAGGCGTCAAGAACATGGGCGTCTGGGTCGCAGCGGACGAGCGCGTCTGCGGACGACGTGTCGCCTTACCGGCGCTCGACGTCAAGAAGGAGCGTCACCCGCAGATCCGGGGCTGCGCCCATGCGACCGCCCGCGCGGCTGAGAGGGATGGGACGAGAGAGGTGCCGAGATGACCATCCGTCTCCCTCAGGTACCCATCATGAGCGGCCACGAGCGCGCCGGGGCCGCGGGGAACAGGCGGCAGGCAACAGATAACAGCAGGCGGCCGAAGGTATCCCCGAACACCGAGTCAGAGTAGAATTCGAGTAGCTCATCTGCCATGCGCAGAAGGAGCTACGGTGCCGTCCCCAGTGGGCGGCACCAGCCATTTCAGGCCCACTTCTCGAAGCGTCGCTGCAGATTCTTGCGGCTGTGGCCAGAACCGACAACGTAGGCGGTCCAAGGCAGGAGATACTCGTGCGGTTTGTCGGCCCTCCTCCGCGCAAGGACGACGACGCAGTCGTGGTCCTCAAGCCACACGTGGGTGCGCCGCTCCCAGGCGAGCGCATTTCTTCCCAGACCTTGACTCCATCACGCTGGCACTGCTCGATCAGGGGCCGCGGCCAAGAGACCCGTTCGCAGCGGCGCAGCTCGGGGGTCCGTTCGCTCTCGACCTTGCCGAGGCTGATCATGTGCCAGAACGTCTGGCCCATTTCGCGCCCCCGCTTGATGCCTCGCATTAAATGCCTACGGAGCACGCGGAGAGCTCGTAGTTCGAGGTCGCGTAGCCCCGCCTTTGGCCTCCGCCGCGGGGACCCGCCGGGGCACGTGCGGCATCTCCCCAGGGAGCGGCGACAGCGTGTTCCCCCGCCGCAAGGACCTTCACTCCCCCGGCAGCGGCACCAGCAGACCCTTGTCGATCAGCCCGCGGAAGTGTGCGACCACCGTCGCGGCAAGCGCCCGGTCGCGTACCAGCAGCCCGAGCTCGATGTTGCGGTCGAGCGCCGCTTCGGTGAGGTTGGCCGAGGTGATGAACACGGCCTCCTCGTCCTTCACGACGGCCTTGGCGTGCAGCACCCCGGCGGGCCGCGCGGCGGCGAGCGAACGCGGGTCGTAGAACACGTTGGGGCGGCGCGTTCCCGGCCAGTCGGCGGTCCAGAAGCGGTCGGCGAAGCGCCTGACGAGCGCGTCGGCCGCCGATGTGTCGCCGTGCTTGCGCTCGATGTTCAGCAGGAGCGTCACCTGCAGCGCCGGGGCGGCGTCCATGCGCCGCGAGAGCACCTCGAACGCCTTGGGCCCGTCGAAGAAGGCGTAGGTGCTCGCCCAGATCGAGCGCTCGGCGGAGCCCAGGAGCTCGTCGTAGACGCGCCGCGTGTCACGGGCATGAAGGCCCGGCACCTCGGGCCCGGACCAGACGAGGTCGGGCAGCGGAGCCCGCGAGCCGACCTCGTCCATCAGCGCCAGCCGGGCTGCCGCGCCGCGCCCGCTGACGCCCAGGCGCTCAAGATCTTCGAGCGCCGCGACCACTGCGTCCAGACCCTCCGCGATCCCCGCCGCCGCGCGCACGGAGGCCGCCGAGTACGGCGGCGCCACGAGGCCGGCGTCCAGCGCGCTCGCGAGGCGCCTGCGGAGATGCGTCGGCAGGCTCAGGAGCGCGTCGTACATCACGCCTGCCGGTCGGGTGGCGCGCCCGCTGCGCCCGGCGCGTCCGGCGTGCGCGGCGCGAGCGGCGCGGGCGGCGCGCCCGGCGCGGCCGGCGCGCCCGTCTGGCCAGAGCCCGCCGCCTCCGCCGCGCCGGCCTCCCCGAAGAACGCCGCGTCCGGCATGCCGAGCACCGGCACGACGAGCGCCCGGTCGAGGTACTCGTTGCGCATCTCACACGAGGTCTCCGCGACCAGCGTGCAACCGTGGCAGGCGGCGCCGTGCAGCCAGCGCTTCTCCATGCTGCTGTCGGGGCTGTGCTGGGCGCAGATGGGGTCGTTGGAACAGAGCGCCGCCGCGCCGAGCGCCCATGCCAGATGCGCGTGCATGTGCCGCGCTTCACTGACCAGCCCCCCGAGCGTGCCCTCCGCATCCGAGCTGCCCGTGTACAGGAGGATGCCGAAGTGCTCAGCCTCGCGTTCCATGTAGATGCGCTCGCGGATCGAGCTCGCCGAGTAGCCCGCGCGCATGGCGAGCGCCTGGATGAGCAGGTGCGACAGCGTGTGCAGGAGCACGTAGGGCCCGCCCGGGAACGGTCGGTCGGTCTTACGCTGCTCCGCCCAAGCCAGGTGCCCCGCCTCCAGCGCCGCGAGGCGCGCGGCCACGCCGGGGCGGCCGAGCCACGCTCTCACGGCGGCCGCCCTCAGTTGCACGAACACCCCTTCGCCGCGGTTCTCGACGGCCGGGAACCACGTGGGCTCGATCTGGATCTGCGCGACGCTGACATCGGTGTCGTACTCGCCGTTGATGTCCGGCATCATGGCCTCGAAGCGCGAGAACCCCGCCAGGGCGATCACCTCGCGCAGGCGGTGCACCTGATACACGGCTTCGACCGCCTCGAGCTCGGGCCCCCGCCGCCAGGCGTGGTCGGGGAGCCGGCGCACGTGAAAGTCCGGGTCCATGGGCACGTCGTCGCCGAACCCCTGCGGCGCGGCGAGGATGGCGTCGAGCTCGACCTGCTTGACGGGGCGCTCCACTGCGCCGCCGCCCTTGACGGCGCCGATGGCGCCGAGCACGTCCTCGTCGCTGAACGGCGCCAGCTTCTCCGCGACGTTGGGCTTCTTCTTCAGAAAGGCGAGGCCGGCGACGTCGTCCACGATCTGCAGGTAGTCCCACAGCTCGCGGACCACCTTCTCGACCTCCACCCCCCGGTCGGGCAGCGAGAGCACGCTCACGACCTGCGCAAAGTAGGCGTTGGAGGCCGTGCGGATCAGCAGCCGGCTGCGCTCTTTGCAGGGCTCATCGGTGTGCGCCCCGAGCCACGGCCGGCGACCGCTGCAGAAACCCAGCGCGTTGCTCTCGATCTCGCCGGCATCGGACAGGCGGCGCCTCTTGCCGCAGTCGCAGCGCACCGAAAGCTCGGCGAGGTCGCCGCTCGTGCCCAGCTCCTCGAGCCAGAGCTGGCGCCTGCAGTCGTCGTCCGGTCCGTGGACAAACGCCTTCCAGTCGAGGTCGTCGACGTGCCCTCTGGGGCAGGCGCGCACGAAGCGCGTGGCGACCACCGGGCGGCCGTCAAAGGTGTGCTTGCCGTCGTCGAGCCGCTTGCGGTGCACGAGCCGGCGGGAGCGCTTCTTGCGGTCCTCGTCGCCCCTGTTGCTCTTCTCCTGCACGACGAACCACTCGGGGAAGCGCCACACGGGGATGCCGCGGTTCGACGGGCGTGGACCGTCGGGAGCGGCCGGCGGCGCATACAGCCGCGGCGCGGCGACGCCCGTCATGAGGGCAAGCTTGCGCGTGAGGCGCGGCTCGATGATCTCGTCGAGGTCGCTCTGCCGGGGCCACGCGTCCAGGCCGCTGACGATCGCCGACTCCCGCGGCAGGTCGATCAGGGCGCCGGGGCCATACGTGGTGATCACCTGGCTGCCGCGGACCTGCCCGTCCGGCCGGCTCATGAGCGCTCCTCTGGGCGTGGGGAGGGAGTGCGTGAGGATGGAGTCCGCGACGAGGGCAGATCGGCGACGAACAGGTTGACCTCCGGCTCCACGTCGCGCAGCGAACGCCCGACGCGGAACTTGGCGTGATGCGCCGACTCGAAGTCGTCGTCGAGCAGGTCGCGGAGCAGCGGCTTGGGGCCGTCCTTCTCGTACTTCTGGTACTGCAGGTCGACGTTCACGGCCTGGTAGTCGTCGAGGATCTTGCGCCACGAATCGAGCAGGTCGACGACGCGGTTCTGGACGCTGCGCAGGCGCTCCTCACGCTCCGCCTCATCGCCGAACGGCTGCATCTGCACGCGCTCGCGGAAGGCTTCGAGCAGGCGGCGCTCGAGCGCCTCGCGTTGGCTGGCGATGCTCTCGGCGCCGAGCGGCGGCGTCATGCTGCGCTCGGCGTGGCGCGCCAGCGCCACGAGCGCGCCCGCGAAGCCGCGGTCGAGGGCGCGCGCCGCGAACGGCGTCACGCTGCCCACCTCCACCGAGCGGTAGAAGGTCTCGTGGTAGTGGCGAAAGCGCTCGTAGTGCGAGCGGTCACGGGGCTTGTGCACGTTGAAGAGCGTCACCACAAGCCCCGGCTTGGCCGCCTCGCGGCCGACGCGGCTCGTCGCCTGGATGTACTCGGCGTGCGCCTTGGGCTGGCCGAGCACGGTCATCAGCCCGAGGCGCGGCACGTCGAGGCCGACGGAGATCATGTTGGTGGCGATGGCGCAGTCCACGCGCTGCGTGATGTCCCAGTAGTCGATCCCCAGGCGGAGACGCGCCTCCGCGACCTTGCTGGTGGACACGCGCGAGGTGAGCTCGACCACCTCCGAGAACGTCGTCCGGTCGCGGAACAGCCCCCTGTGCTCGCCGATGCGCCGCCGGCCGCCGTACTCCTTGAGCGTGTTCTGGACCTCCTCCTCGAGGATGCGGCGCGCGCCGCCGAGCTCGCGCAGGCTGGTGAAGTAGCCGAGCACGGTCATGTACGGATCGGCCGGGTTGTCCTTGTTCTCGTGACCGCCGGCGTCGCGGTAGGCCTTCTCGGCGGCCCCCATCAGGGCGAGGTACGCCTTGCGCATCGCGACCTTCGGGTTGCGGCCCTGGGCGGCGACGCCCACGTAGAGCCGCGCCGGCGCCTCGGAGGAGCGCTTCGCCTCTGCGAAAAACGAGTCGCGGCGGTCGGGGCCCTGCGGTGGAAACACCTGCGTGATGGAGCGGCCGAACAGCGCCTGCACCTGGTTGGCAGCCTGGCGCACGGTGGCGGTGGAGGCGATGATCTTGGGCTTCACCGCGCGACGATCGACCGTGCGCACGGTGAGCGCCTCGATGGCCGTCTCGTAGAGCCCGGCCATCGTGCCGAGCGGGCCGGTGATCAGGTGCAGCTCGTCCTGGATGATGAGGTCGGGCGGCGGCAGCGGCTGCGCCAGCCGCCGCCCTCTGCGCGGCTCCGCCGCGCCGTAGAAGCCGGACGCATCGCAGCGATCGGCGCCGCCGAGCAGGGCGCCGCTCGGCCCCACCCAGGGCAGCGCGGCGAACTTGTCGACGGTCGCGATGAGAAACGCGGGCAGGCGGCGGTAGAGAGCTTCGTCGACCGCCACGATCGGCAGCGCGCGGTCGCCGCTGAAGTCGCACTCAAGGGCGGTGCACACGACGCGCAGCTCGGAGGGGTTGTCGCCGTCGGGATGCAGGGAGAACGAGTCGGCGGTGAAGCGCGCCTCGCACCACGGGCAGCTCTCCAGCGG
>JBAXRL010000099.1:0-8535 GCA_037131205.1 Actinomycetes bacterium
AGGAGTGCAGCGTGTGGGAACAGGCGATCGCGGCTGACGCCGGTGCGGCGGCGGGACGAGCGCTCGTGGGGTCGTCGCCGGTGTGCTCCATGCGCCCGCGATTCTCGCACGAGCGGCGCACCGGCGTCAGCTACCCCCGCCCGAGCACGGCGCGGCCGGATCGTGCTTCGGCCGCCCGCGCCGGGCGGCCGGCGCCTTTCCGGCGGCCGCGAACCAGCGGCCGAGGGCCGCCCGCTGAGGGCCGCCCGCTGAGGGCCGCCGGCCAATGTAATCCGGCGCCCGGCGAAACGTCACCGCCGGAACGAAGTGTAACCCTTGAGGCCGGGCGCCGTGGCGGCGCACCATACGGACATGGACTTCCGCCACATAACAGTCGCTCTCGTTATCGCCATGGTCAGCGTGCTCGCCTTCGCCGCTCTGTCGCAGCGGGACCACCGCGCAGACGGCAGCCGCACGACGCTGACGGCGCCGTCCGCGGCGGCCGGCGCAGGTGGCGGGCCAACGGCGGCGGCGCTGCCGGGCGCTTCCGTGGACGCGCAGCGCCTCGACGCGGTGCGCACCGTCAAGCTGTTCTGCGACCTGGTGAGCAGCCGGCGGCTGTGGCGCGCCGCCGAGCTGTTCGCGACGCCGCGTGTGTGGCCGCGCCGTGAGCTGCGCGCGGTGCGACGCCTCGACTTCCGCTCGGCGCGCATCGACTTCGCGCCAGACCCGCACACGCTTGTCGTGGTCGCGCTGGTGCAGGCGTCCGGAGGCTCCGGGAGCCCGGTGCCCGATGGCGACACAACACTGTTCTTCACCCTGGGGAGGGTCGGCGCCACAGCTGGGGGCTGGCTGATCACAGCCGTGACCGCGAGCCCATAACCCACCGAAAGGGGTACTTCATGAAACATCGACATTGGTCAAGGCTTGCGCTCGTCGCGCTGGCCGCGGCCGCCTGCGGCGTCGCGGCGGCGCCCGCCGTCGCGGCGCCCGGGCCGGCGGACGCCGCCACGGCCTACCTGCAGGCGCGAGCGGCGGCGATCACCGCCGCCGACCCGGGCGCCGTGCTCGCGACCTGGACGACGCCGGCCGGCAAGCTGGCGGCAACGGAGCGCGCGATCGCCTGCGGCACGGCAGTCCGCGCCGCCCAGCTCGGCCACCAGATCGACTCCGTCAGTAGCGAGACCACCATCCTCGACGGCGCGCCGGGCGCGACCCGCGACACCGCCACGGTGAGCGCTCACGTCATCACCACGATCGTGTGGCATGCGGACGGGATGGAGCAAAGCACTGAAGCCTCCGGCATCGACCACACCATCTCGCTGCAGCGTGTCGCAGGCACATGGCAGGTCGTCGGCGACTCCTATCTCGACGACCTGGCGCCCTCGTATCTGGAGGCCGCCGGGGAGCCGCCCGAGGTGGTGCGTGAAGCCGTGCGGCGCCTTGAGCACGCAGCCTCGCGGCCTGTCGCGGTATCGGGCAACGAACGCAAGTGGGTGGCGCGCGCCTCGGCCCTCCGCCGCTACAAGATCATCATCACCTACAACCGTACCGCCGCCGCCGCCTACGCCGACCGGTATGCGCTCTCGTACAGCCCGGCCTACGTGCGCTTCGGCGCCGACTGCGCCAACTTCGCCTCGCAGGGCGCCTGCGCCGGCGGCATGCCGCTCGCCGGCAGCACCTACAGCACCGGCTGGTGGTACGACAAGAAAGGCACCTCGTCGACCTCCGACGACAGCTACAGCCTGAGCTGGATCAACGTCACGCAGCAGATGAGCTACTGGAACGGCAGCCGCACCGACTGGGCGAGCTCCATCACCTCACTCGGCAAGGGCGACATGGTCTACTACGACTGGAGCGGAGACGGCTTCTGGGACCACGTGGCTGTGGTGGCCGGCACCAACAGCGCCGGGCAGACAGTCGTCGATGCGCACACCACCGACTACTACCGCACCTACTGGAAGATGGGCTACAGCTCCACGAAGTACAAGTTCGCGCGCGTGCGGGCGCAATGGGTCGTCTGAGCATCTGAGGCGGCGGGCACGACTGACGGGGCGGGCGCAAGCCCGCCCCGTCAGTCGTGAAGCGCCGTCCACGTGCAGACGACGGCGCACCTGCGCTTGAGCCCGGTCCGCGGATGCCTTTGGGCGTGTCACGGCGGCAACACATGGTCATCGGGCAATGGCTCGGGAACACGGCTGGTCACCGCGAGCACGTCCAGTGGCGCCGTGGGAGTGATCCGCGCGCTCGGCGTGACGATCACCAGCGGGCGCGACCTGGGGACCCGTTCGCGTCCGCGATCTCCGCCCGGACGATGCGCCCGAGATGGAGTGGCTCAGCCATACGGGCCCCGGCGTGCCCTCAGAAAGGCTTGGGCTCGTCTCCTTCGAACCACTGCCGCGGGGGAGGGGAGACGTGGGCCAGCCGCTGCCAATCGATCTCGGCCGTGCGCTGCTCGGCCTCCTGCCGCGCGAGCAGCTCGAGGAGCAGCTCCAGGTGCTCGACGGGGATCACAGCGGCCACGTCCGCCCCACCGCGCCGCACGATCACTGGGCGCCGCGTGGCCGCGACCCGGCTCACGAGGCCCCGATAGTCCTGGACCTGCCGCGGTTCGTCCACGCGGTCCGGTTCACCGAGAAGCGGGTGCTCGGGCATGCAGCAGCTCCTGACCAGGGACCGTGCCGCCGGCCGGATGGCGCAAAGCCGAGGCACGTCGTCCGCGCGGCAGTGTAGCGAGATGCGAGGCCCCGCGCCATCCCCCGCCGTGGCAGGGCGCCCGGAGGCCGGTCTTGGGCCGGATGTCCACGATCTGGCGGCCCAGCCGCCGCCGGCCCTGCGCGAGCGGGTCTTTCAAGCAGCGGGACTGCCAACGGAACCGTCAGACGTACGCCCAGCGGTTTGGCGGCGATCGGCATGTGACCTTCGGCGCCGACCACAGGCTACCTCCACGAGCCGCTCGCGGTCTTCGATGTGGCCTCCGTGGACCGGGAAGTACCGCGAGGTGCAGCCGATCTGGGCTTCCCGGACGTCGAGGACGCTGCTCTGCAGGAGGCGGACCGCGGCGCCGGGCGGGGCGATCGTGACGCGGAACGGCAGGGATTTCGCGCGTGCGGTGATTCCCGTCTTCAGCCCCATCGAGCTTCTTGCGGCCGTGCATGCCGATCCGCAGCAGTCGTCGGCATTCCCCGCAACGAGATCGGCCTGACTCGCGGACCTCGCGGCTCATCCGCCGGACGTCAGCCAGAATCCCTCAGCGGGGGTGCTGCCCGGCTTGCGAATATGTATTTCTGAGGATACACTCCTCGTATGATCGAGATACGCGAGACAGACGCGTACCAGCAGTGGTTCGAGGGACTTCGAGACCTCAACGCGCAACTGCGGGTCGGTACCCGGATTCGGCGTGTGTCCCTGGGCAATCTCGGTGATGTCAAATCCGTCGGCGAGGGCGTCTCGGAGCTCCGCATCACGTATGGGCCCGGCTACCGCGTCTGCTTCACCCGGCGCAGCGACAAGGCGATCATCCTGCTCGCCGGCGGCGACAAGTCGACCCAGCGACGAGACATCGAGCGGGCCAGGGAGCCCGCGCAAGGACTGTGACTGAGAGGAGGCCAACTGTGAGCAAGCAGAAGACGGCGACCCATCCTTGGGACATCACCAGCTACCTTGACTCGGATGAGGCCATCGCCGCATACCTCGATGCGGCCCTGGAAGAGGACGATCCGGCGCTGCTCGCCGCGGCCCTCGGCGACGTCGCCCGCGCCAGGGGGATGACACAGATAGCGCGCGAGACCGGGCTGGGGCGCGAAAGCCTGTATAAGGCTCTCTCTTCGGAGGGCAACCCGGAGTTCGCAACGGTTCAGAAGGTCGTTCGTTCGCTCGGGCTGAAGCTGCACGTTTCGGCCTGACGATGCCGCCCGGAGACGAGCCTGACGACCTGCCCGACGACAGCGTTGAAGAGGTTCGCGCCGTGCGGCGGGCGCACGCCGAAGCCCGCGGTTTCGACCCGCTGCCGCCCGACGGGCCGAAGCTCTGGCGGGGCTGCGGTCACTCGACATAGCGCCCGAGGCAGAGGTGCTTGCGGCCGCCCATCATCTGCACCCCTGACGAGCTCATGGGAGAGGAGTCACCGCGTGTCGACGTCTCGTGAAGAGCCTCCAGACCCCGTGGGTGGATCCGATCGTCGCAGAGGTCCGTGCCGCGCGCGCCGACTTGCTGTTCATGCGCCGCCCCTTGGGCCAGAGAATCGAAGACATGAATGTAGAAGAATACGAAGAAGTATACTTTTCCGTAATTCATGGCGAAGTCATCGAAGACTATCGAAGCGATAGACCATATCCAAGCTGTTTGATTCTTGGTATGACCTTTTCCGGTGAGCCAATTCATAGCGTCTGGGCATATAATAGAGAGAATCTATGGGCGGTATTGATCACAGTCTGTCGTCCAGATCCAGAACGCTGGATTGACTGTAAAGTGAGGGTAAGAAGATGAAACCATTCGAGAAGTGTCCTGCGTGCGGATATGACCTAGTAAGCAAGCAAGTAGAGAAGCTACTCAGCGGCGGAGGTAATACTGTTTCTTTAGAAGTTCCCGCCGAGGTATGTTTGCACTGTGGAGAGAGACTGTATGCCGAAGACGTGGTCGAGTCTTCTGAAGAGATTCGAGGCAAGTTGCGTACGCATGAATTCAGTCTCCTGAAGGGCCTTGGTCAGTCCTTCACGGTTGACGAGGGATGGCCCAACAAGGCTATCCAGCCGACCACTTGACCCGACGCTTCGTGCTGGGTCAGGTGAGACAGGCCTCCCCGCGCGGTCAGCGAACGACGCAGGCGTATCGGCGCTTGATGGCGGGTTCGCGTTTCCGCTAACGTCGACCTCTGCCCTACTCCCTTGAATGCTTCACCAATCACGTCCAAGACAAGGTCAAGCGGTGGCCGACGGGCGTCCTCGCTGACTACACGCACCTGGTGGACCTTCTCCCGGAGCTCGGTGGCGATCGCGCGCAAGAGTGTGAAGGAGGTGTGCAATGGCTGATCTCGCCGACAAGCCGGTACCGCACGACCGCGAGGCGTTCCTCGCCCGCGCCATGGAGCGCAAGGGATTCAGGGACGCTTACGACGCGCTCGCCGACGAGTACGCGCTCATCCGCGAACTGCTCTCGGCGCGACTGGCCGCCGGGCTGACCCAGGAGGCGGTGGCCCACTCGATGGGCGCCACGAAGAGCGTCGTCTCGCGGCTGGAAGCGACCGGCAAGCACTCCCCTTCTGTCAGCACCATGAAGAGATACGCCAGTGCCGTGGGGTGCCATCTCGAGATACGGCTGGCGCCGGACGCGCCCCGCCCCACCAAGGCATCCGGCAGACAGCTCCCGTTGGTGAGATACTCGCGGCAGTGAAGCTCGCGACAGTGAAGCGGGCGGGGGCGAACTGCAGCTGATGCCGAGCACGATCGGCTTGCGGCGCCTCAGTGAGCTTGCGGGCGACCTCCATGACACCGGGCCAGCCATCTTGGGCGCCCGGCACGTAATCCTCCTGTTGTATCCCATTTGAGATACGCTGGTCGCCGGAAGAGGAGGTTCGTCATGACGAAGTCGGCCATGATCCGCGCGCGCGTCGACCCGAGGCTCAAGGAAGACGCCGAGAGCGTCTTCGCCGCTCTGGGCCTCTCAGTCACCCAGGCCATCACGCTGTTCTACCTCCAGGTGACGTGGTATCGGGGATTACCCTTTGAACTGCGCTTGCCAAATGAGGCGACGCAGCACGTCTTTGCCCAGACAGACGCCGGGGAGGATCTTGAGCGCTGCAAGGACGTCAATGACATGTTCCGGCGCCTCGGGATCTGAGGCGGGCGCCGAGCTACACGCACCAGTTCAAGAAGGACGTGCGGCGCATGCTCAAGCACGCAGGCCAGGGACGCGGTCAGGATCGAGACTGCGATGACCGCCCTCGTCGAGGAGGAACCACTCGCGGAGTCCTTCCGCGATCACCCCCTGGCGGGGAGCTTCAGGGACCGGCGGGAATGTCACCTCGAACCAGATTAGCTCCTCGTGTACCGGCTGGCGGAAGATGGGATCGTCTTTGAGCGCACGGGGATCCACGCTGATCTCTTCGAGCAGGCGCACCCAGGGCGACGCCCTGCCGATTGTGCGCCTGCGGTCCCTCTACTGACGCGGGGGCTCGCGGCCCGCGCCGCACCACCCCGCCCTGCACCGGTCAGGATATGGCCATCTTCCCTTTTCGCACGTGCCCCGCGCCGGGTTCGCCACGACCGCTCGCCGCGCCCACCGGCGCGCCCGCGCACCCGTCGCCGTCGCGCCTCATTCATGGCTCACCGCCGCCTGAGCGAAGGGGATGATCATGTGCGGCATATCTGCGCGTTCGAGAGCCCGCACCGCGTCCGGCACAGTGAGAAGATGCTGTTGGGCCATCGACGGCTCAGCGCCCGTCGAGCCGGCGCCGACCTGCTGCTTCATCGCCCGAGCGAGCACGTCGCAGCGAGTCCGCCACCGTCAGCCGGGCGAGTCAGCCTGGCTCGGCCGGCCTTCACCGACTTGAGGGCGGCGGCTCCCCCTCGGAGTAGTCGGTGAGATCGGCGACCGCGTCGTAGTCCCTGCGGTCCAGCCAGTGACACCACATCCGCGGTTCGGGCGGATCCTGGAACGGGACCACCTTGCCGGTCTCCTTTTCGATGGCCGCCGTCGTGGGCCTCTTGCCGCCGCGCGGCAGGCGCAGGCAGGGATAGTCCCCGCGCGGCGTACCCCAGGCGGCCACCTCGCAGGCTGGGCGCGTCGCGCGGTCCTCCAGCTCGGCCGCTTTGACGTAGTCATCCATGGCGTCATCGTGGAGGCTCATCTCGGGAGGAAGGGCGAAGGGCCACGCGCGATCGATGCCGTGTCTGCGCACCGCCTCCAGCGCCGGGTAGAGGTCGGTGTCGGTCGACATGACGACGCCGACGTCGAAGCGTCCGGCGAACGCGCCACTGACGAAGTCGACCGCCAGATGCACGTCCACGCCCTTCTCCTGCGCCGGCTGCCGTGGGTAGTCGGATGGGTAGCGGAGCGGCCGGTCGCAGTGCTGGACGACGCGGTAGCCGAGGTACCCATACTCGTCGCAGATGACCTTCTGCAACTCGCGCTGCGCGTTCTTGTCGGCGACCTGGGCCTCCTGCTGGCGCCATGCGGCCGCGTGACCCCTGGGATCCCATAGCGGCGACCGGCATGCCTCTGTAGGTGCGCACCTGCTGGAGGACGCGGTGAGACCCCTGCGGGCCCCGGGAGGCGATGAGCCGACCGAGGGCCAGCGCGTTGACGTGGCCGAGGCGCTTCGAGGCTTGTCCGGCGAAGAACGCGCGCCGAGCCCCGTGGTACACGGACTCTGCACGTCTCACCTCGCCGACGACTGCCCCAACAAATAGCCCCGCCAACCCGGGCGAACCCGAGCGGCGGGGAGGAATGTTCGTAGTATCCCCCTGTCTGGGCCGCGTTGCAAGCACGCACACGGTCGACACGGTCGCGCTGACGTGCGCAGCCATTGTCTGTCAGGGTGACGCGCCGGCCGGCGGATCAGCCACAAGCCCGGCTGTCAGCCCGCTGTCTTCTCGAGTCTCTCGGCGATCCAGACTTCGATGATGGACTGACTCGTGACGCCGAGACGCCTCGCCTCGCGGTCGAGGGAGTCGATCATTCAGACAGAGAGGTCGACGTTGACGCGCCGTTGTTCACGATTCGGCCGGCGGACGTGCGCACGTCGAGCTCCGAGGTGATGTCCTCCCCGTCGTCGAAACGCTTGTCGAGCCCACGTGCCTTCATAGACCGCCGCCGCCTCAGGACGGGACCGGCGCACGAAGATCAGCCGGATAGTCTCGCCACGGTGGGTGATGAACGCCGATCATGCCTACCCAGCCGCCGCTGGGGTTCTGCACGTTCGCAAGGGAGGCCCACCGCCTGACGATACGGTGCGCGCCGAGCCGACCGTCTTGCCGACCACCCTGGTGCGGCGCGTCAACGCGCTCATCCGCGAGGTCCAGCGCCCCCCGCTCGAGGGCATCGGTAAGCCGGAGTCGCGGCGGCACGCGCTCTCCGGGTATTGGGCCTGACCATCACCCGTCGTCGGCGACCTGCTCGGCAACGGCCTCCGCCGGGGTGAGCGCGTCGCGCCATCCGCGGAGCGCGTCGAGCAGGCGCCGGTCGCCGCTCACGAGCGCCGCCCAGGGCTCGCCGACGAGCAGGCGCACGACGTGCTCGTCGCCCGCGGGGCACGAAGGCGCCGAGTCATCGGGCTCGCCGAGAGCGAGCGCTGCGGGCTGCCGCAGATAGGCGGCGATGGTCAGTGCGGCCAGGAGCACGTCCACCTGGGGCTCTCCCCAGCCGTGGCGGGCGACGAGCCGCGGCCGCAGCAGGACGCGGCGATACTCCCCCAGCAGGTCGGCCGACAGTACATGCGGCAGCCGGCCGCTCAGCATGCGGTCGAGGATGACGGCTGGGGTGGACCCTTGGCCAAAGCGCAACACGCCGCTCACCACCACGTTGGTGTCCACCACGTAGAGGCGCGGCATGGGTCAG